>NZ_PGUB01000021.1:0-54833 GCF_002924285.1 Aquimarina sp. I32.4
AACTGCGGGACTTCCTTTCAAAGTCAATTTCTCAAGTTCTGCCGCCAATAAAGCCTGATCTTCAATGGATAACTTACCTATTTCAACTTTTATCTTTTCTAAATCCATGAATTAAAGATACGAATAATAGCAATTATAGACTAGAGCGTTTTTTAAATATAAATATTTGATTGACAAGGTGATGCCGTAAAAATTTTGTGGTAATTAAACCTTTTTTATTAGAATTAATGTCTAACTTTATATTAGAACAAATTTCTATCCCAAACTTCATATTTAAAAAATGATTAAGAATGATTCGGAATGAATCTGATAAGACGCGTAATTTTGATAAGGTAAAAGAGAATTATCTTAAAGAAGAGCTTTATGCACTTATCAAAAAAGATGATTATATTTTTGATTTTATACAGAAATCAAGTTTAGATGGGTTATGGTTTTGGGATTTAGATAATCCAGAGAACGAATGGATGAATTCCAAATTTTGGACTACTCTTGGGTATAACCCAGAAGAAATGCCACATAATGCCTCTGCATGGCAAGATATAATCAATCAAGAAGATCTAAAAGTGGTGTTTGGTAATTTTACCAGACATTGTAAAGACCCTTCTCACCCATATGATCAAATCGTAAGATATACACATAAATTAGGGCATACAGTTTGGATTCATTGTAGAGGGTTGGCAATACGGGATGAGAATGGTAAGCCAATTCGTATGTTGGGAGCTCATACAGATATCACCAAATTAAAAAAAGTAGAAATACGATTAAAAAGACAAGTAGACCGTTATCAGCATGTTATAGAGGCGACTAATTTGGGTACTTGGGAATGGAATGTAAAAACAGGAGAAACTATTTTTAATGAGAGATGGGCTAATATTGCAGGATATACACTGTTAGAGTTAGAGCCAGTCTCAATCAATACATTAATAAAAGCTTCTCATCCAGAAGATTTAGAGAAATCGAATCAACTTTTGCAAGAACATTTTTCTGGTAAAATACCTCTGTATGAATGTGAATCTCGTATGAAACATAAGAACGGTAAGTGGATTTGGGTTCTTAATAGAGGAAAAGTAGTGAGCTGGGATTCAGAAGGAAACCCTGAATGGATGATTGGATCGAATCAAGAAATAACCAAACGTAAAAAAGATTTAGAAAAAAATAAGCTATTCATACAACAAGCTCCAAGTGCCATTGCAATGTTTGATACAGAAATGAAGTATTTAGCAGTTTCGCAGAAATGGTATGAGGATTATAATATAAAAGATAGTGATGTGATAGGGAAATCACACTATGATATTTTTCCTGAAACTAGTAAAAAATGGATAGATAATTATGAAAAATGTCTGGAAGGGAAAGTCTTAAAAAGTGAAGAAGATCGTTTTGAAAGATCAGATGGTTCGATACAATGGCTTACATGGGAGCTGCGACCTTGGTATACCGATGAGAATACAATAGGGGGAGTTATAATGCATACTGCCGATATTACACGAGTCAAAGAAACAGAGATTAGACTACGTATTAGTGAGGAATTGTTTAGAAGAAATTTTGAAAATGCAGCTATAGGAATGGTAATGCTGGATAAAGGAGGACATTTTACAAAAGTAAATTATAAACTATGTGAAATTCTTGGATATTCTTATGAAGAATTAACACAACTAGCATTCAAAGATGTTATCCATCCTGATGATTTGACTAAAAGTGATAAAGAGTTTAGAAAGCTTTTCAAAGGAGAAAAGGTGTATAGTAATATGGAGGAAAGATGTTTCCATAAAGAAGGATTTATTATCCATATAAACTTATCGGTTTCTGTTGTCAAAGACGAGTATAATAAGCCATTATATTTTATTGCTCAGATAGCAGATATAAGCCATAAGATATTAGCTAGACAAAAACTTCAAAAAACTGTAGGAGAGCTAAAAAGTATTATTGATGATATAACCCAAGTAAGTATAATAGGTATAGATTGTGATGGGGTAATAACTACTTTTAATAAAGGAGCAGAGAATTTATTGGGATATGATAGAGATGAAGTTATGTTTAAGAAATCTTTGTTGTTATTCCATCAAAAAGAAGAAATAGAGCAAAGAGAAAAAGAATTGTCATTTCAATTAGGTAAAAAAATTAGAGGATTTGAGGTTTTTACGACAATGCCTAATAAAGAAGAATATGATACCAAAGAGTGGACTCACGTAAGAAAAGATGGTACTAGTTTTCCTGTGCAAGTGACTCTCTCTGCAATAAAAGATAATAATGAGATTACAGGGTATCTTGGAGTAGCTGCAGATATTAGTGAAATAAAAAAAGTAGAAAAAGATTTAAAATCTTGGTTGTCAGTAGCAGAAGATCAAAATAAAAGGCTTAGGAACTTTGCGCATATAGTGTCTCATAACTTAAAATCTCATTCAGGAAACTTTCAAATGTTATTGGATCTGTTTGTGCAGGAGAATCCAGAAGCAAAAGAAAATGAGATTATTAAATTGTTTAAGACAGCATCTGATAATCTTACCGAAACCATCGTGCATCTAAATGAAGTAGTTTTGATGAATACCTCTGTTGATGAAAACTTGGTAGGATTAAATTTACATGATGCTATTAATAAAGCATTAGACAGTGTTTCTGCCATTGCAAAAGAAACTAAAGTGGTTATAAATAATGTAACAACACCTAAGTTGAATATATTAGGAATTCCGGCCTATTTAGATAGTATTCTACTTAACTTTATTACCAACGGAATAAAATATAGTTCTCAAGAGAGAGATAGTTATGTTACTCTTAGTACAAATGTAAAAGGTGATTATGTAATTTTGAGTATAAAAGACAATGGACTAGGTATTGATCTAAAAAAACACCAAGCTAAACTATTTGGTATGTATAAGACCTTTCATAATAATAAAGAAGCTCGAGGGATAGGGTTGTTTATAACAAAAAATCAAGTCGAGGCAATGGGAGGTAAAATAGAAGTAGAAAGTAAAGTAAATAAAGGAACTACCTTTAAAATATATATGAAATATGAGAAAAATTGATATAGCTTGTATTATTGATGATGATCCAATTTTTGTATTTGGAGTAAAAAAAATAATGGAACTTGTTGATTTTTGCAATGGTTTTATGGTCTTTAGGAATGGAGAAGAAGCATTGAATAATTTAAAAGCAATTATCTCAGCAAACAAAAAGTTGCCAGATGTTATTTTGTTGGATTTAAATATGCCTGTACTTGATGGAATTCAATTTCTAGAAGAATTTATGAATGTTCCATGCGATAAGAAAATAATTATCTATGTAGTTTCTTCATCTATAGATCCCGAAGATATTCTAAGAGCTAAATCTTTTGAAAGCGTAAGTGATTATATCGTTAAGCCAATCTCTGTAGAGAAACTTAAAGAAATTTTACGTGATATAGAAAAAGCAAGCTAATTGACTGTTTCTTAAAAGAGAATAAAAATATATGGTGTCTGTTTTTTTTAGGCAGAAGGACTGGTAAGTTCTCTAAATAAGCTTTCTAGATTTTTATTCTTTCTAGAAAGCTGTAATATTTTTAAATCATGATCGTGAGCAAAATCAAAAACAACAGGACGCATATCTGTTTGGGTGTCAAAAACGATTTGATATACAAAACCCACAAGATTTTCAACACTATCAACATGAGGGAGTTTTTTTAAAAAAGCTTCTTCAACTCGATAATCAAATTCTACCTGAATAATTTGTTCTGTAGTATCTGCTATTTCATTAAGTAGTTTGTCTGCAACAATTTCTCCTTTATTGATAATAATAACACGATCACACATAGCCTCAACCTCCTGCATAATGTGAGTAGATAAAAATACTGTTTTTTGGGTGCCGATAGATTTTATTAGCTCTCTGATTTCTACCAACTGATTAGGGTCAAGACCTGTTGTAGGCTCATCCAAAATCAAAACCTGAGGGTCATGAAGTAGCGCGCAAGCAAGTCCAACTCGCTGGCGATATCCCTTAGATAATTGGCTAATTTTTTTATTAGCTTCAGGAGTTAATCCAGTCAATGAGATAACTTCTTCAATTCTAGATTTTGTGATTTTATATACATCAGCATTAAACAATAAATATTCTCGAACATACATTTCTTGATACAAAGGGTTGTGTTCTGGGAGATAGCCTATGCTTTTCCTTACATCGATAGATTGAGAGTGGATGTCAAAATCATTGACCAATGCACTACCTTCTGTTGGATCAAGAAAAGTAGTAAGGATTTTCATCATAGTAGATTTTCCAGCTCCATTAGGCCCCAAAAAACCAACAATCTCTCCTTTTTTTATTTCAAAAGAAATTGCATTAAGCGCTTTTTGGTTATTGTAAAACTTAGAAACGTTAGATACTGAAATTGACATAGTATGAAGTATATAAAATCTGTTATGAATCAAAAGTACACAATTCATTATATGTATAGTATGACAATTTTCAAAAAAAATAGGCATACCAAGTTTGATTCTATTATAATTTTTATGGTTATTTACTCATTCATATGATTACTTTACTCAATACAAGTTTTATAAATTCGATATATAACGCATATTTACTATATGAGAAAAGCAATAGTAATAGATATTCCAAAACCATGTCATGAGGACTGGGGTAAAATGACATCAGAAGAAAAGGGAAAACACTGTAAGGTATGTGCAAAAACTGTATATGATTTTACAGCTAAGACTGATGAGCAGATTATAAAAAAGTTTGAGGGAAATAATAATATTTGTGGACGTTTTAAGAATTCACAATTGGGTCGCGAATTGGCGTATAGTAGAAAAGAGAAAAATAATTATCGATCATATATCGCCTCAGGAATATTTTCTTTTTTGGTTTTAGGTACAAATGAAACAAACGCGCAAGAAGAGCCAATAAAACAAGCTCAGATAGATGTAGTTTCAGATTATCCAACTCATGTAAAAGGAAAGGTAGCAACATCTATTCTAAATGAACGTACTGTTTCTGGGACTATAGTGGATGAACAAGGATTTCCCCTTCCTGGAGTACTTATTAGTATAAAAGGAAAAGGTATAGTAGTACAATCAGATTTTGATGGCGTTTTTGCCTTAAAAGCAACAAAGAACGATGTATTACAAATAAGCTATATAGGGTATAAGATATTAGAAATACAAGTCTCAGATAAATCAGAATATGATATAACTCTTGTAGAAGATCATGAAGAGTTAATGGGGGATATTGTTATACATCCTGTTTCTGGAATTGATCAGCCATACCCTTATACTCCTGAGGAACTAGAAGAAAAGAGAAAAAGAGAATTTAGAAGAGAAAATAATAAGAAATTTTATATAAGAAAATATAAAGAGCAACAAGAAGCTAAAAGAGTAAGAAGAATACAGATTAGAAATGGAGAGATAGAACGAACAAGATTAGGTCAAATCATGTATGATATAACCCATGTTTTTCAGAAAAAATAACCTTTTTTTAACTGTTTAGGTTGAGATAGAGTATTTTACTCAATCAAATATAAAACTCAGAGGTGTGTTTAATTTCCTTAATAACAAAAGTGCTATTCAATACCCCGATGTTTTCTATTTTAGAAAGTTTAGTTTTTACAAAATCATGATAATCTTCAAGGCTTTTGGTGTGAATTTTTAATACAAAATCTACTTGGCCAGCCATATGATAACATTCCTGTACTTCTCGTAGGTTTTGAATTTGTTCTTCAAATTTTTCTATAAAAGCCTCATTGTGATATCGCATAGAAACCTGGCAAATAGTAGTGATCGAGCGATCAATCAATTTTTTATCCAAAATAGCAACATATTTTTTGATAAACCCTTGTTTCTCTAGTCTGCGAATACGTTCGTAAACAGGAGAAGGTGTGAGGTTAAGAATTGTAGCGATTTCTTTTGCAGTTTTCTTAGAGTCCTGTTGTAGAAGTCTAAGAATGGTTATGTCTGTATGATCCAATTGCTCCATAAGGCTTCAAAAAAATTACTTTAAAATTAAGATTTTGATATTGTATTAAGTAAATATAGCTGAAATAATGATGGTGGGTAGTAATTATTGCTTAATTATTTTGTGATTATGGCTGTAAAAGTTATGTTTTGTATTTTGCGTAGCAAATAACACTTTTGTGTTGAAATGTTAATGAGAGGACAGAATATATGAAAACGATTGTTTTAGTAATAGGAGCAAATGGTCAATTAGGATCTGTGTTAACACAGTCTTTAAGAGAGAAATTTGGAGAATCTAATGTAATAGCTTCTGATTTAAGGCCAAAGGATAATTATAAAGGCATTTTTGAAACGATAGATGCTACAGATATAAATAGAATAAAAGAAGTGGTAGTTCAATACCAAGTAACTCAGATTTATCATCTGGCAGCAATTCTTTCTGCAAAAGGAGAAGAAACCCCTTTGAGAACTTGGGATATTAATATGAAAACATTGTTTAATGTTCTTGAAATTTCAAGGTTACACAATATTGATAAAGTGTTTTTTCCAAGTTCAATAGCCGTTTTTGGAGAAGGAGCACCACTTAATGACACTCCAAATAATGCATACTTAGATCCAGCCACGGTATATGGTATCAGTAAAGCGGCAGGAGAAAATTGGGCTCAATATTACTTTATGAGATATGGTCTTGATGTTAGGTCTATCCGTTATCCAGGAGTGATTGGATATCAGTCATTACCAGGAGGTGGTACCACAGATTATGCAGTAGATATATATCACAAAGCAGTTCTGGAAGAAAAATTTAGTTGTTTCTTAAAAGAAGATGCTACCTTGCCAATGATTTTTATGGAAGATGCGATACGAGCAACTATAGAATTGATGGATGCGCCCAAAGAAGATATAAAAGTTAGAACTTCATATAATATTGGGGGAATTAGTTTCTCTCCTGCAGAAGTAGTGCAAGAAATTCGTAAATTATATCCAGATTTTCAAATTGCATATGAGCCTGATTTTAGGCAAGAAATTGCTGATCGATGGCCAAACTCAATTGATGATACATCGGCAATGAATGACTGGGGTTGGAAACCAGAATTTGATCTTACATCTATTACTGCTACTATGATTCAAAAATTAAAAGAAAAATATGCGGCAGGATCAAAAAATTTAGAGACTGCGAAGTCGTAATAAGATGAATGTATCTGTATAAATAATAACGTAACAACAAAGAAAAAAATAAGTAATATGTTCTCAAATATAAAAGACGATTTACAAAAAGAATTAGATCAGATTGTGTCCGAAGGATTGTATAAATCTGAAAGAATAATTACAACTCCACAAGGGGCATGTATTAATACTACAAATGCAACAGGTGTATTAAATTTTTGCGCAAACAATTATTTAGGATTGTCATCACACCCAGAAGTGATTGAAGCAGGTAAGAAAGCGATAGATTCTCATGGGTATGGGTTATCTTCGGTGCGATTTATATGTGGGACTCAAGATATTCATAAAGAATTAGAGCAGAAAACAGCTGATTTTCTAGAGATGGAAGATTGTATTCTGTATGCCGCTGCGTTTGATGCAAATGGAGGTGTGTTTGAACCTATTCTTGGAGCAGAAGATGCTATTATTTCAGATGCGTTGAATCATGCATCTATTATTGACGGTGTAAGATTGTGTAAAGCAAAGCGCTTTAGATATGAGCATAATAATATGGTAGATCTAGAAAAGCAATTAAAATCTGCACAAGGATCAAGACGTGTTCTTATTGTAACAGACGGTTCATTTTCTATGGATGGAACAATAGCTCAATTAGATAAAATCTGTGATTTGGCTGATCAGTATGGAGCTATGGTAATGATCGATGAATGTCATTCTACGGGATTCTTAGGAAAAACGGGTAGAGGAACACATGAATATCGTAATGTGATGGGGCGTGTAGATATTATTACAGGAACTTACGGTAAAGCTTTAGGGGGTGCTTCTGGAGGGTTTACAGCGGCAAGAAAAGAAATTGTAGAGATGTTGAGACAGCGCTCAAGACCTTATTTGTTTTCTAATACAGTTGCCCCTTCAATTGTAGGGGCATCTATCAAAGTATTAGATTTGTTAAGCTCATCTACAGCACTTAGAGATAAGTTAGAAGAAAACACAAAATATTTCAGATCAGAAATGACTACTGCTGGATTTGATATTATTGCAGGAGATCACCCTATAGTACCTGTAATGTTGTATGATGCCAAACTTGCTCAGAATTTTGCGGCCAAATTGCTAGAAGAAGGGATTTATGTAATAGGTTTCTTTTATCCAGTAGTACCACAAGGAAAAGCAAGAATTAGAGTGCAATTATCAGCTGCGCATGATCGAGAACATTTAGAAAAAGCAGTAAAAGCATTCGTTAAAGTAGGTAAAGAACTTGATGTATTATAAATTGTCACAATGCTGCTTATAAAAACCATTGAGATTTTTACGTTTTTAAAGTAAAAAATAAAGAGGTGGATTTTTTTGATGCCAAATTTCTATTAAAATAAAGTCTTTTTTTTATAAATACCTGATATGCTGGTAATCACAAACGTTTGTTAGTAGGTTTAAAAATAGAAGATTCATAGAATATCTAGATATTTACCTAAAATAGTTCATGGATATAGGCGAAAATTTTAAAATTTGATGATAATGTTGGTTAATGTGTGAAAAAAAACAAAAAATATTTTGAGTAGTAATAGTTTTAGCTACTTTAGCATCAGAATAATTGAAACAATAATGAGCAATTTATTTACTTGGAACCGATTTTATTTTTTCTTCTTTTACTTTAAAAGTAAGAACGGGATCGCTATGTAAATAAATGAGCAGAAATTTATAAAACTAGAATCCCGATGAAAATCGGGATTTTTTTTTGAAATAAAGTTAATAGATGAAAAAGAAAGTGGCTATACAAGGAGTAAAAGGTTCGTACCATCACGGAGTTGCTCAAGCATATTTTGGAGAAGATGTAGATATCAATGAGTGTATGTCTTTTCAAGAATTAGTGCATAGCTTAGAGAATCATAAGAGTACAGATGGAGTCATGGCAATAGAAAATTCGATCGCAGGATCTATTATACCTAATTATGCATATATAGATGAACATGATTTAAAGATTAGAGGAGAGTATTTTCTGCCGATTCATCATTGTTTAATGGCACTTAAAGGACAAAAAATTTCAGAAATAAAAGAAGTGTATTCTCATCCTATGGCTTTATTGCAATGCAAAGAATTTTTTAGAGGGCAACCACATATCAAGTTGGTAGAGGATGCAGATACAGCAGATGTAGCAAGGAGGATTAGTGAAGAACAATTAAGAGGAGTCGCTGCAGTAGCAGGAGAAATAGCAGCAACTATTTATCAATTAGATATTTTAGCAAGAGAAATTCAGACAATAAAATCAAATAGCACACGATTCTTTATTCTTAGTACAGAAGATGTAAAAGAAAAAGATAAAAAGGCTAATAAGGCATCTTTAAAATTTCTTACCGATCACAAAAAAGGAAGTCTAGCTACTGTGCTTAATGTAATGAGTGACTGTGGATTAAATTTAACCAAGATTCAGTCACTACCAGTTATAAGTATGCCTTGGAAATATTCTTTTTTTGTAGATGTAACCTTTGAAAATTATAAAGATTATGAAAAGGCAATGTCTATTTTAAGAATAATGGCATTAGAATTAAAGGTATTGGGAGAATATAAAAATCAAAACGGATGAAGATTCAAACCGCAAAAAGATTAGAAACAGTAGAAGAATACTATTTTTCTAAAAAACTACGAGAAGTAAGAGAACTTATTGCTTCTGGAAAACCAATTATTAATATGGCAATTGGTAGTCCTGATTTAGATCCTCCAAAAGAAGTTGTACAAGCAATGCAAGAAGCAGTTCTTGTTGATGGCGCACACAAATACCAAAGTTATCAAGGGTTGCCAGAATTAAGAGAAGCTATTGCAGATTTCTATAGTTCAAAATATAAAGTTTCTCTAGACCCAAAGAATGAGATTTTACCCCTGATGGGTTCAAAAGAAGGGATTATGCATATTTCTTTGGCGTATCTTAATGTGGGAGATGAGGTTTTGGTTCCTAATCCAGGATATCCTACCTATACAGCGGTAGCTAATTTGATAGGAGCAAAATCTGTTTCTTATGATTTAATTGAAAATAATGGGTGGAAACCTGATTTTCATAGCCTTTCAAATAAAGATTTAAGTGAGGTTAAAATTATGTGGGTTAATTATACAAATATGCCAACAGGAGCTTCTGGTGATGTAGAAATGTATAAAGAGATGATTGATTTTGCAAAAAAACATAGCATTCTACTGGTGATGGATAATCCGTATAGCTTTATATTAAATGATACTCCATTAAGCATTCTGTCTGTAGAAGGAGCAAAAGATGTGGTTTTAGAATTAAACTCGTTAAGCAAAACTTTTAATATGGCAGGATGGCGAGTAGGTATGGTGAGCGGAAGCTCAGATAAAATAGAAGCCATTCTAAAAGTGAAAAGTAATATGGATAGTGGAATGTTTCAAGGGATACAAAAAGGAGCTATTGCAGCATTGCAAATTTCTGATGATTGGTATCAAAAAATGAATACTATTTATAGAGAAAGAAGAAGTTTGTTGTGGGAATTGATAGATTTATTAGGATGTACCTATGATAAAACAGCAAAAGGAATGTTTGTATGGGCAAAACTACCTAATGAAGTAAACGGGATGGAGTTTATTGATAACATACTGTATGATAATGATGTGTTTATAGCTCCAGGGGATATTTTTGGAAGTAATGGAAAAGGGTATGTGCGTTTTTCTTTATGTGTGACCAAAGAGGATATAAGAAAAGCTATAAACAGATTTAAAAATCAAGAAATGGTATTTGTAGAAAATAATATCAATCAAAATTATAAGTTGTAAGTAAAATGAATGTATTTGTAATAGGAATAGGACTTATAGGTGGTTCTTTTGCCATAGATATTAAAGCAGCTTTTAATGAAGCAAAAGTTTATGGTATAGATAATAATACAAAGCACCTGGATGATGCATTATCTTTAGGGTTTATAGATTATAAGTCAAAGATAGATGATCTAGCAAATGCAGATGTTGTTGTAATAGCTATTCCTGTAGATGCAACAGTAGAAATATTACCATCTATTCTTGATAAGGTACCCGATAATTGTTTGGTTTTTGATGCTGGTTCAACCAAGAAAAAATTGTGCAATACTATTAGTGATCATAAGAAAAGAAGAAATTATTTAGCAGTACATCCAATCGCGGGTACTGAGTTTTCAGGACCGCAAGCCGCTATAGCAAATTTATATAGAGGGAAAACCAATATTATATGTGAGGTAGAGAAAACGGCATTCAAGTTACAAGAGAGAGGGATGGAGATTTTTTCAAGATTAGGAATGCGAATTAGATATATGGATCCAGGATCACACGATAAGCATATAGCATACGTTTCTCATTTATCACATATAAGTTCTTTTATGTTGGGTAAAACTGTAATTGAAAAAGAAAAAAACGAAAGAGATATTTTTGATATGGCAGGTAGTGGTTTTGCATCCACCGTGCGTTTGGCAAAAAGCTCTCCTGCCATGTGGGCTCCAATTTTCAAGCACAACAAAGAAAATGTAATAGAAACACTAGAAGAGTATATAATAAATTTAACACAATTTAAAGAATTGATAGAAAAGGATGATTTTTCTGCAATTTATAAAGAAATGGAAAATACAAACCATATAAAAACAATTCTGAAAGGCATCGTTTAACAGAACAATAACTTGAACTTTTATAAGAACTAAATATAGATAATATCGAATAAAATGGAGAATAAGAAAGAACTTAGAAACTGGCTTGATGATTACAATTTAGAGCATCCTTTAGTAATAGGAGGTCCTTGTAGTGCAGAGACTGAGGATCAGGTGGTCAAAATAGCACATCAGTTAAAAGAGTCTGATGCTACCGTATTGCGAGCAGGGATCTGGAAACCAAGAACAAGACCTGGTAATTTTGAGGGAGTTGGAGCTTTAGGGTTAAAATGGCTACAAAGAGCCAAAGAAGAAACTGGAATGAAAATCGCTACAGAAGTAGCAAACCCACATCACGTAGAATTAGCCTTGAAGCATGGAGTTGATGTGTTGTGGATTGGAGCTAGAAGTACAGTATCTCCATTTATTGTTCAAGATATAGCAGATGCCTGTAAAGGAATTGATAATCCTGTATTAATAAAAAATCCGATTAACCCCGATTTATCACTTTGGTTAGGAGCTGTCGAGCGTTTTTACACAGCAAATGTTAAGAATTTGGGAGTGATTCATAGAGGGTTTTCTACCTACGAAAAAACAAAGTATCGTAATATCCCAGAATGGCAGATTCCTATTGATTTGCAAAATCGTTTTCCTGATTTACCATTGATATTAGATCCATCTCATATTGCAGGAAGAAGAGATTTGATTTTTGATCTATCTCAGACAGCATTGGATCTTAATTTTGATGGATTGATTGTAGAAACACATTATGATCCAGATAAAGCATGGAGTGATGCTAAGCAGCAGATTACACCAGAAACGTTGATTCAATATATGAAGGATTTAAAAATCCGTAAAGAAGTTGGAGTAGACGAAGCATATCAAGCAGCGCTTAAGGAACTGAGAGCCAAAATTGATATTGCAGATAATCAATTGCTAGAAACTTTGTCAAAAAGAATGAAAATTTCTGATGATATAGGAAAAGTGAAAGCAAAACAAAATGTAGCGATTTTGCAATCAAAACGTTGGAATGAAATACTAGGAAGAATGATTCTGGAAGGTGAAGAAAATGGATTAAGTGAAGAATTTATACTTCGTATTTATAAAGCAATTCACCAAGAATCGATTAACCATCAAAAAAAAGTAGCAAGAGGATAACTTTTTAAAAAGTCACTTGTTATTTTTTGCAGGTGACTTTTTTATATGATTTTATAAAAAAAACAGATTGTTTTATATAGGGGTTTAATTAGGTTTTTATTTTTTTTAAATTAAGAAAAAAAATAGGTGCTTCAAAAATATTAATATTCGCATCTTTGTATTTATGACAGGTACCGTTTATAAATCTACAGGAAGTTGGTATACCGTAAAAGTAAAAGACGGTAAGGCATATGAATGTCGTATAAAAGGAAAATTTAGAATCCAAGGGATAAAAAGCACAAACCCTGTTGCGGTAGGTGATCTTGTAGATTTTAAATTAGAATCAAATAATGATCAAGAAACGGGGGTAATAGAGCATATCCATGAAAGGCAAAACTATATCATAAGAAAATCCGTTAATTTATCTAAGCAAACACATATCATTGCTTCTAATATCGATGTTGTTTTTTTATTAGTGACATTAAACAACCCTACGACATATACCACATTTATAGATCGATTTTTGGTTACTGCAGAAGCGTATGGTATTAAAGCGATTCTACTCTTTAATAAAATAGACACCTATACAGATGATGAATTGTTGGAGATAAAATATTTGGCAGCATTGTATAGAAAAATTGGATATGAATGTATCGGAATTTCTGCTAAGACAGGTAAAAATGTAGATAAGGTAAAAGCAGTGATGAAGGATAAAGTAAGTATGTTTTCTGGTCATAGTGGAGTAGGAAAATCTACTTTGATAAATACGATTGCATCAGGATTAGCTTTGAAAACCGCAGAAATAAGTGATCAACATCAGCAGGGGCAACATACTACTACGTTTGCAGAAATGTTTGATTTGAATTTTGATGCTCAAATTATTGACACACCAGGAATAAAAGGGTTTGGAGTTGTTGATATGGATAAAGAAGAATTAGGAGATTATTTTCCTGAGTTTTTTGAATTGAAATCAGAATGTAAGTTTAATAACTGTCTGCATATCAATGAACCAAAATGCGCGATAAAAAAAGCTTTGGATAACGAAGAGGTTGCTTGGTCACGATATAAAAGCTATCTACAAATCCTAGAAGGAGAAGAAGAACATTATAGAAAAAATAACTATGATGAGGAGTGATTATACGCTGTATAGATGTTCTTCTATGCATACTATATAAAAAATAAACAAAAAAAAATGATCAGTTCCAAAAAACGGAACTCTTGGGTTGTATACTTGTGCGATATTAAATTAATAAACTCAAAATGAATAAAAACGTATTTGTTGTAATCGCAATTATAATTTTAAGTGTCAATGGCTATTCGCAGATTTCTTACGAAGAAGGATATTATGTTGATAATTCGAGTCAAAAAATAAATTGCTTGATTAAGAATATTGATTGGAAAAATAATCCAACAAAATTCGAGTATAAGATGTCAACTAGTGATAAAGATTAAGGTATTAGTATAGAGAGCGTTAAGGAGTTTGGTATTGGTGAAGAGTCTAAATATATAAGGAGTAATGTTAATATAGATCGATCGAATATAAATATTAATCAATTAAGTAGTGTGAAAAACCCAATATTTGAAGAAGAGGAAGTTTTTCTGAAAGTATTGGTAGAAGGTAAAGCGAAATTGTATTCATATGAGAGTAAAAGTCTGAAAAGATATTTTTATAGTATAGATACTTCAAAGGTTGAGCAGTTGGTTTTTAAAAAGTATTGGGTGTCTAGTGGTAAAATAGGAACCAATAACAAATTTAAACAACAGCTATGGAATAGTGTAAAGTGTGAAAATGATAAGATTAAAGAATTTGAAAGTATTGGTTATAAGAAGAGTGATTTAGTAAAGAGGTTTTTAAAGTATAATGAATGTAATATTGGAGAGGCTGTTGTTTTTGAGAAACAAAAAAAGGATTTTTTTAATTTGACCTTAAGGTCTGGGATTAATAATTCTTCTTTATCAATTAGTAATAGTCTTGATGATAGGTTGAGTTCTGATTTTGGGAGTAAGTTAGGATTTAGACTAGGAGTAGAAGCTGAATTTATTATGCCATTTAATAAAAATAAGTGGGCTATTATAGTTGAACCAACTTATCAATATTTTAAATCAGAAAAAGAAAATACAGAGCGTGTTTTTAAGGTTGATTATAAGACAATTGAACTTCCTTTTGGAATTAGACATTATCTTTTCTTAAATGATGATTCCAAAGTGTTTGTTAATGGTTCGTATGTTTTAGGCTTTAGCTATGATTCTACAATAAGTGATAATTTAGGGAGTGAAATAGACATTACATCAGGGAATAATGTAGCTTTTGGTGTTGGATATAAATATGATAATAAATATAGTGTTGAATTTAAGTATCAGACAAACAGAACTATTTTGAGAAACTATTTGTTCTGGGATTCTAAATATAATGGATTGTCAGTAATATTAGGATATACGATTTTTTAAAATAAATAGAACAGATGTTTAAATCATAAATAAATAGTATTAAATGAGAGCTGTAATTCAGAGAGTATCAGAAGCTTCGGTTACTGTAGAAGGTGAAGTGATTTCAACTATAAATCAAGGATTGCTCATTCTGGTTGGGATAGAAGAAGAAGATTCTCAAGAAGATATCAATTGGTTATCAGGAAAGATATCCAGACTTAGAATATTTGCTGATGAGGATGGGGTAATGAATAAAAGTTTGATCGATAGTGATGGAGATGCCATAGTTGTTAGTCAATTTACATTACAGGCCAGTACCAAAAAAGGAAATAGACCTAGTTATATCAAAGCAGCAAAACCCGAGATAGCTATTTCGTTATATGAGAATTTTGTCAAACAATTAGAGTTTGATTTAGAAAAAAAAGTTGAAACAGGTGTATTTGGTGCAGATATGAAAGTAGCATTGCTCAATGATGGTCCAGTTACGATTATTATTGATACAAAAAATAAAGAGTGATTATAAAATAATCTTGTTTATGAAAATAAAAATACAATTAGTTTTAGTAATTACACTATTATCTAGTGTGGTCACAACTAATGCTCAAAAGAATAATATATTTCAATCCGTAGTTCTTGATTCTACACTTACAGATCAAGCCAATGCTGTAGTGCGTTCAGAAGAAGTTACTATTGATATTAAATCAATTAATACGGTAATTGTAAAAACAAGAAGAGTAGTCACTGTTCTTAATAAATACGGAAATAAACATGCAGATTTTTATGAAGGGTACAGCCCAACGTTAAAAATAAAAAAACTAGAAGCTGTAGTTTATGATACGTATGGAAAAGAAATAAAAAAATATAAAAAACATGATTTCAAAGACAGGAGTGTATATGATAATAATTCTTTAGCAAGAGATGATAGGATAAAATATTTTGAATATACCCCAGTTAGTTATCCCTATACACTGTTGTTTGAAAGTGAGGTAGAAAGCTCTTCGACTGCGTTTATAAGGTCTTGGCTTCCCATTTCAAATTTTAAATTGAGTGTTGAAAAGTCGAAATATAAAATTTTAAATTCAGAAAATATTCCTATTAGATTCAAAGAAACAAGCTTTGAAGGATATCAGATAAGCAAAAATAAGACACCTCAGGAAATTGAATATGTTATTTCAGATGTTTCAGCCAAGCAAGCTGAAGTGTTAGGGCCAGATTATTATGATATAGTTCCTATGGTTAAAATAGCATTAAATGAGTTTTCACTAGAAGGAGTAGAAGGAGCAGCTATAGATTGGAAATCTATGGGTAAATGGCAATATGATAAACTAATATCAGGTAGAGGTAAATTACCTCCAAAAACTATTGCAGAAATAAATAAGTTGGTTTCTGGTGTAAAGACAAAGAAAGAAAAAGCTAAATTAATTTATGAATATGTGCAGAAGAAAACAAGATATATAAGTGTGCAATTGGGTATAGGGGGGTGGAAGCCGTTTTTAGCAAGTGATGTTGATAGGTTAGGGTATGGTGATTGTAAAGCTTTGACTAACTATACTATGGCACTATTAGATAGTCAAGATATAACATCATATTATACTGTTGTATATGCAAAAGAGAGAAGAGATATTGATTCTGAATTTGCATCAATGCAAGGGAATCATGCGATACTTAATATTCCGAATCAAGAAGAAGACCTCTGGCTGGAGTGTACTAGCCAGACAAATCCGTTTAATTTTATAGGTAGTTTTACGGATGATAGAGAGGTGTTGGTTATTACACCTGAAGGAGGAGAAATTAAAAGAACTAAAAAATATGAGCCTGAAGAAAATACATTATATACAACTGCAAAAGTTGATCTAAAGGTGGATAGATCTATGTCTACAACAATCAAAAGAATATCGCAAGGTCTTGAGTATGATTGGAATTATGGAGTTCAGTTTGAAACACCAAAAGATCAAGAATTATATTATAAAAAGTATTGGGGTTATATCAATGGATTAGAAATAAGAAATATAGAGTTGACTGATGATAAAGATATAGTTGAATTTACAGAAGAAATAGACCTATTGTGCAATACATGCATAAAAAAAGTAGGAAGTCGTTTGTTGCTCTCACCAAATTTCTTTAGCAAGGATCAAAGTAACTTGCCAAAGTATGAAGTTAGAAAAACATCTTTAGTGATATCAAGAGGATACACAAATATAGATGAATATATTATCAATTTACCCAAAGGGTATCAAGTAGGGAACTTGGTAGAAAAAACAATCATTGAAACTGAATTTGGAAAATATAGTTATGAACTTCAAAAAATTAATGATAAACAAATTAAGTTTAAACGGTTTTTGAAAATCATTGATGGCACTTTTTCAAAGGAGAAATATGAAGAATATAGAAAGTTTAGAACTGAAATTAAAAAAATAGACAAATCAAAAATAGTACTTAAACAAGTATAAAATATAAGAGCAACAATAATAATGAAAACAATAAAAATATTAATAGTTAGTGTGTTTTTTGTTTTTTCAACAATTAGTTACGCACAAGAATATAAATTTGGAAAAGTTTCTAAAGAAGAGTTGTTGGAAACCATTTATACAGAGGATAGTTCTGCAAATGCTGTTGTTTTGTATGAGAATAAACGTGTAAGTTTTGAGTATAATAGTGTAGATGGTTTTGAGGTAATTACAGAGGTATTTAAGAGAGTAAAACTATATAATAAAGAAGGGTATGAAAATGCCACCGAAAAAATATACTTATACAAAAATAGGAGTGGTAAGGAAAAGGTAACAGGTGTAAAAGGGATTACACACAGTATAGTAAATGGAAAGTTAGTAACTACCAAACTAAAAAAAGAAGGTGTTTTTGAAGAAGAGTTTTCAGAATATAAAAATGTAACAAAATTTACAATGCCTTCTTTGCAAGAAGGTTCTGTGGTAGAATATAAATATAGAATTACCTCTCCCTTTTATTTTTATATAGATAGAGTGTATTTGCAGTATGATATTCCAATCAAAAAAATATCAGTAAAGGTAGAAGCTCCAGAATATTTTAATTTTAAAAAGCGAACAGTTGGATATCTGCCAATAAAAATAAAAGAATCTAAACGTAATAGTAAAATTAATTTTGTAAACAAGCAAAGAGAAGGCGGGTATAATTTAAGAACTGGTCCAGCTAAAACCTCATATTCAAATAGTACTTTAGACTATGTTATCAATGTTAATTCTGTAGATAATACTCATGTTCCTGCTTTTAAAAAAGAACCTTATGCAGGGAATTTTAGCAACTATATTTCTTCTATAGTGTATGAATTAGAGTATACAAAATTTCCGAATGGAGCAATAAAAAATTATTCTACCACATGGGGAGATGTAACAAAAGAAATATATCAAAGTACTAAGTTTGGAGATGAATTAAAGAGAGAAGGGTATTTTAAAGAAGATTTAGATAAATTGATAAAAGGAGTAGTGAATCCTGTAGAAAGGGCAGCTTTGGTGTATGGGTTTGTGAAGAAAAAAATGGCTTGGAATGGAAAAGCCAATGTGTATACAGATAAAGGTGTCAAAAAAGCATATAAAGATGGAACAGGTAATGCCGCAGAAATAAATATAATGCTTACTGCAATGCTTAACTACGCAAAATTAGAGGCAAATCCAGTGTTAGTAAGTACAAGTGATAGACTTATCTCTTTGTTTCCTACATTAGATGGATTTAATTATGTAATTACTAGGGTAAAGTTTCCAGATGGTAAAATTTTGTATTTAGATGGAACTGATCCATATGGTTTTCCAAATGTATTGCCAAATAGAGTGATACAAGGCATGGCAAGAGTAATTGCAAAAAATGGAACCTCCCAATCTCTTAACCTGAGACCTAAAAAGAATTCTATAAATCAATATAGTATAAATTATGAGATTGATGATAAAGGAAGTGTAAATGGTAAGTTGAATATGCGTCACACACATTATTTAGCACATGAGTTTAGAACAAATCATGGAGGTAAAGATATCGAGACCAATAAAAAGCGGATTCAAGATAAATATGATATATCAGAAGTAGAGAATTATCACCTGAAAGGGACTGATAAATTAGGAAAAGGAGTTAGTGAGAGTTTTGAGTTTTCTTTAGATGACCAAGTTGAAATGATAGAAGGAGAGATGTTTTTTGCTCCAATGTTGTTTCTTAAAAGTAAGATAAATGTATTTAAATCAGAAGATCGAAAATATCCTGTAGATTTTGCTTTTGGATATTCTAATAGCTATATTTTGAATATTAAAATTCCAGAAGGTTATGAAGTGGTAGAGTCCCTTAAATCTGAGAGAATAAAAATGCCAGAAGGTTTAGGCGAATTTTATTTTATGTCATCCGTAACAAATAATACAATACAGATAAAAGTAACAGAAAAAATAAATAGAGCTTTAATTTCTGTTGAGTATTATCCTACTCTTAAAGAATTTTATAGTAAGCTTGTAGAAAAAGAAAATGAACACCTAGTTCTGAAAAAAATATAATTATGAATATTCAAGATGCACAACGTGCTGTAGATGATTGGATCAAAAATCATGGGGTACGATATTTTAATGAATTAACAAATATGGCGCAGCTTACAGAAGAAGTAGGTGAGGTGGCTAGGATTATTGCTCGACGTTATGGAGAGCAAAGTGAAAAAGAAAGTGATAAAAATAAGGACCTAGGAGAAGAACTGGCAGATGTAATGTTTGTAGTACTGTGTTTAGCAAATCAGACAGGAATTAATCTTCAGGAAGCTTTTGATAAAAAGCTAGATATCAAAACAAAAAGAGATCATGATCGTCATCATAATAATGAAAAATTAAAATAATGTTTACAGCAATACTCTCATCCAAAAAATATTGGCAATCCGTATGTTTTATAGGGATTGGGTTTATGATTATCTTTAGTGTTATAGAATATTTTATGCAATATAGCACGCTAGGTTTAGATGTTTTTGTAAACGAAAGGATTAATAATGGAATGTGGGTGAGATATCTATTATCTAGAATTGTTGGGGGATTGGCCTATGGGATGGTAATGGGGTATTATTTTGAATTAAGAAAACGTAAATCAAATCGATAATATGAATTTGCAGTTAAAATATATTTCTAATATAAAGGATAGTACATTACAGATTACGGGATCAAAAAGTGAAAGCAATAGATTGTTGATTTTGCAAGCATTGTTTGAAGACGTAGATATAGAAAATATATCCAATAGTGATGATTCAGAAGTGATGCAAAAAGCATTACAAAGTAATGAAAAACTGGTAGATATTCATCATGCGGGAACAGCTATGCGTTTTCTTACAGCATATTTTGCTGTAAAACAGGGCAGGGAAACAATGTTGACAGGAAGCCAAAGAATGAAAGAAAGACCAATAAAAATATTGGTTCAGGCACTCCAACAATTAGGATGTGATATAAAGTATGAAAACAAGTTAGGATATCCACCTATTAGAATCCAAGGAAAGCGTCCTCAAGTAAATACAGTTTCTTTAAAAGCAAATGTAAGTAGTCAGTATATTTCTGCATTGATGTTGATTGCAGCTTCTTTACCAGAAGGATTAAAGATCTTACTAGAAGGAAAAGTTACCTCTATCCCTTATATTAATATGACTTTAAGCTTATTGAGAGATATAGGAATATCTGGTGTTTTTGAGAATAATACAATTGTAATCGAGCCGTATAAAAAAGTATCACCAACAACTGTAGTGGTAGAATCAGACTGGAGTTCTGCATCGTATTACTATAGTATTGTAGCGTTGTCAAAAAATGGTTCAGTAACTATAGGGAGTTATAAAAAAGAAAGCTACCAAGGAGATGCAAAATTAGCAGAGATATACCGTAGCCTAGGTGTTCAGACAACTTTTGTAGAAGATAGAATTACTTTAACAAAAGTATCAGATACAGCGCTAGGATTTCAAGAAGAATTAGATCTTTCTAATTCTCCAGATATAGCTCAAACAATTGCAGTTACCTGTTTTGGATTAGGAATAGGATGTTACCTTACAGGTTTGCATACTTTAAAAATAAAAGAAACAGATAGATTAGAAGCGCTAAAAACAGAAATCGAGAAGCTAGGAGGTAAGGTTCATGTGACAGAAGATTCACTTCGGTTAGAGCCTTCAAAATCAATAAGCAAAGATGTTGCTATAGCAACATATAATGATCATAGAATGGCGATGGCATTTGCCCCTTTGGCACTTAGAACACAGTTTTATATAGAAGAAGCAGAAGTAGTCTCAAAATCGTATCCAGATTTTTGGTCAGACTTAGGTAAAATAGGCTTTGAGATAATTGAAGTTTAAAAAGAAAGAAAAAGCAGAATTGTAAATAAAAGCCTGAGTATTATAGGCTAATTTTTATCTAATAATTGAAAACAATACACTTATCTTTATAAATATATACTAAATTACTTGACAACCCATGTTGCAAGATTGTATATTTGCATCTTCAAAAAAAAATACGAATGAAGTTATCACATTTCAATTTTGATCTTCCACAAGATTTATTAGCTGAATATCCAGCGGAAAACAGAGATGAATCTCGATTGATGGTTCTTGATAGAAAGAATCAGACCATAGAGCATAAACAGTTTAAAGATCTTATCGATTATTTTGAGCCAAATGATGTAATGGTGGTGAATAACACCAAGGTTTTTCCTGCTAGACTATATGGTAACAAAGAGAAAACAGGTGCTAGAATTGAAGTGTTTTTATTACGTGAATTAAATTCTGAAACACGTCTTTGGGATGTGCTTGTTGATCCTGCTAGAAAAATACGTATAGGAAATAAACTGTACTTTGGTGATGATGAAAGTTTAGTCGCTGAGGTGATTGATAATACAACATCAAGAGGACGTACCTTACGTTTTTTATATGATGGTTCTTATGATGAATTCAGACAAAAACTGAATGATCTAGGAGAAACACCTTTGCCAAAGTATATAAAAAGAGATACAGAGCCAGAAGATGAAGAGAGGTACCAAACTATATATGCAAAGAATGAAGGTGCTGTAGCGGCTCCAACAGCTGGGCTTCATTTTTCTAAACATCTAATGAAAAGATTAGAAATTAAAGGAGTGGATTTTGCAGAAATTACTTTACATGTTGGTTTAGGAACATTTAACCCAGTAGAAGTAGAAGATCTGTCTAAACACAAAATGGATAGTGAAGAAGCATATGTAACTGCTCATGCTGCTGATGTTATAAATAATGGGATTTCTAGTAAAAGAAAAATATGTGCTGTAGGAACAACTGTTATGAGAGCTTTAGAAAGTTCTGTTTCTTCAGATAGAACATTAAATGAATTTAGAGGGTGGACAAACAAGTTTATATTCCCTCCATATGATTTTAGTATTGCAAACTGTATGATTACTAATTTTCATACACCTAAGTCTACTTTGTTAATGATGGTTTCAGCATTTGCAGGACATGATTTTATAAAAGAAGCTTATGAAGAAGCAGTGAAAGAGAAATATAAGTTTTACTCATATGGAGATGCAATGTTAATTATTTAATAATAAACGAAATATATTGTGAAAACCCTGTTGAATTTTGTGTTCAACAGGGTTTCATACTGTATATTTCTGAAAATTAGCACGTTGAGTTGTTTTTTTAGTAGAAAAATGATAGTTTTGTGTCCTCAAAAAAAATATGGTAAAACCGTAAAATGTAATTGCCGAAAAACGATTAATATTGATTTTTATCGAAAAAAAGGCCTAGATAAAGCTTGTAAAAGCCACTTTTATAGATAAGTATTGTTTTTTTGTGTGTTCCAAATAAATTAAAAAAGAACTAAACCTAAATTAAAGAATGAAAAAATTAATGTACTACATAGTGTTTTTTTATGCTATATTTTCTTATGCCCAAACCCAAGTAGGAGATATCCGTTTTAATGATGTTGATGTTTTTGAAGGATCAGAGTTAATGCTCAATGGTGCAGGAGCAAGAGAAAAATTGTATGCAATGGCATTATATTTAGATTTTGAAGTAGAAGGAGTAGAAGATGGTATTATGGTAGCAGATAAAGATGCAACGATGGCTATTACTATTAAAATTACTTCCTCTTCTATTTCAGATAGTGATTTTAAAGATTTGATAAGAAATGGATTAGAAAGAGCAACAGATGGAAATAGTTACCTTTTTGAAAATCAGATACGAGACTTTTTACATCTTATTCCTGATGAGATAAATAGATTTGATATTTTTAAAATCCTTTATGCTAAAGGTGGTAAACTAACATTGTATAGAAATAAAAAAGCACTAGGAACTATAAATAGTAAAGAGTTTAAAAAAGCTTTATTCAAAATATGGTTAGGAGAAAATCCTGTAGACGAAAATTTAAAAGAGGATTTGCTAGCGTCATTTGAGCCAAATCCTATTTTAGGAAAATGGAAAACATATGATAAAAAAACAGGAGTAGCTCTTAGTATAGTTCAATTGTATGTTATAAAAAAGCAAGTATATGGTTCTGTCCAGAGAATGATGCGTATTTCAGAAAGAGATGCTATTTGTTATGAGTGCCAAGGAGCAGATAAAAACCAAAATGTAGAAGGGTTAGTTATCATGAAAGGATTGAAACTAAAAGGAGATAGATACGTAAATGGTAAATATACAGATATAAAGACAGGTGAAGTTTCAGAATGCCAAATATGGATAGATGCAGAAGATAAAGATGTACTCAATATGAAGTACAAAGGAGGAGGAAGTCATGTGTGGAAAAGAGTAAAAAAATAAAGAGATCATAATCAAATAATTAAAACCTCAGGTATAGCATATACTTGAGGTTTTTTTGATTATTCTAATAAAGAATTAAGATGACTATCAGAGTACCAGTTTATCTTTTTACTTTTGCAAAAGTATGACAATGAAGAAAAAAGATATAAGGACGTTAACAAAAGACCAGTTGCGACTGTTTTTTCAAGAGAATAATGATAAACCTTTTCGTGGGAATCAGGTTTATGAATGGCTTTGGAGTAAAGGTGCTCATAGTTTTGAGGATATGACAAATGTCTCTAAGGCTACCAGAAAAATGTTGGAAGAAAACTTTGTTATTAATCACATTAGAGTTGATCAAATGCAACGTAGTACTGATGGTACTATAAAAAATGCAGTAAGATTACATGATGGATTGATTGTAGAATCTGTATTGATTCCTACTCCAACAAGAACTACTGCATGCGTATCATCTCAGGTTGGATGTAGTTTGGATTGTAAGTTTTGTGCTACAGCCCGATTAAAAAGGATGAGGAATCTAAACCCTGATGAGATTTACGATCAAGTCATGGCGATTGATAAAGAAAGTAGATTGTATCATAATCGTCCATTATCAAATATTGTATTCATGGGTATGGGAGAGCCTTTGATGAATTATAAAAATGTACTCAAGGCTATTGATAAAATCACTTCCCCAGAAGGATTAGCCATGTCTCCTAGAAGAATTACATTATCTACTTCGGGTGTTCCAAAAATGATAAGGAAAATGGCTGATGATGATGTGAAATTCAAATTAGCAGTTTCCTTACACTCAGCAATAGATGAAGTTCGTACCTTAATCATGCCTTTTAATCAAAAATTCCCGCTGTCAGATCTTCGAGAATCACTTGAGTATTGGTATGAAAAAACCAAAAGCAGAATTACATATGAATATGTAGTTTGGAAAGGAATTAATGATAGAAAAAAAGACATAGATGCTTTGGTTTCCTTTTGTAGATATGTGCCTTGCAAGGTAAACCTTATAGAATATAATCCAATTGATGATGATGGATTTCAGCAAGCATCATCTGAAGCAATAGATAGTTATATTAAGGGGTTGGAGTCTAGAGGGATAGTAGTAAATGTGCGTCGCAGTCGTGGAAAAGACATTGATGCTGCCTGTGGTCAATTGGCAAATAAAACCTGAGATTTATTTTAAGGTTGTTCTTTTAAAAAAGAATTAATTGTAATATCTATAATATAAAAATAAGATAGGTTTCAAAGAAAAACTATTTACATTATATTCGCAGTACATTTTTCAAACAGAATCAAGTACCACATATTGAAAGTTGTAGAACAAATAAAACTACCGATCGTTGATGAAATGGAACTTTTTGAGAAAAAATTTTCAGAATCAATGATATCCAAGGTGGCCTTACTCAATAGGATTACCCATTATATTGTAAATAGAAAAGGTAAGCAAATGCGCCCTATGTTTGTTTTTCTCGTGGCTAAAATGGTTTCTAGGGGAGACGTTAATGAACGTACATATAGAGGAGCTTCTGTAATAGAATTAATACACACAGCAACCTTAGTTCATGATGATGTGGTTGATGATTCAAATCAGAGACGAGGTTTTTTTTCTATAAATGCATTGTGGAAAAATAAAATAGCAGTCTTAGTAGGAGATTACCTACTGTCAAAAGGCTTGTTGCTCTCAATAGATCATGGAGATTTCGATTTATTAAAAATTATCTCAGTAGCTGTTAGAGAAATGAGTGAAGGAGAGTTATTACAGATTGAGAAAGCCAGAAGTCTCGATATTACAGAAGAAGTGTATTATGAGATCATACGTCAAAAAACAGCAACTTTGATCGCTGCTTGTTGTGGTTTAGGAGCTTGTTCTGTAGCTCCTGACTCAGATAATGTTCAAAAAATGAGGAAATTTGGAGAACTTATTGGTATGGCCTTTCAGATAAAAGATGATTTATTTGATTATGGAGATGCTGCGATAGGAAAACCAACAGGGATTGATATAAAAGAGCAAAAAATGACATTACCTCTTATATATACATTGAATCATTGTAGTAAAGAGAAGAAAAAATGGCTTATCAACTCTGTAAAGAATCATAATAAAGATAAAAAAAGAGTTAAGCAAGTTATAGACTTTGTAAAGATAAGTGGAGGATTAGAGTATGCTATTACAATAATGCATCAATTCAAAAATGAAGCACTTACTATTTTATCAGAATATCCCGACTCAGATTATAAATCATCCTTAGAATTAATGGTAGATTATGTAATCGATCGAAAAAAATAATTTCTATTTTTTGTGTGGCATAAATCTTGTAGCTACTTATAATAACTATCTTATTTCTTTTTTTTTTAAAGGGGTTGTTTTCTGTATTAGAAACAGGAAAATATATCAGGTAACCTTTTTGTTTTTATTTCCATCTGTGTAAAAGAAGAATTCAGACTAATTGATTTTATATTGAAAGTTATTCAGTTTTATAAAAATGAGATTCATCTTATAAAAAAACAGCAAAACAGCACCATGATGTTCCCAAGATGCTAAGTGTATGTTGGCAATATATAAAAGGTATTCATTTCACTGAAGAAGTAATGTTAGGTGGTCTTTTGAAGGTTTTAATTCGATAACAAAGAAAATGGAGATCATATTAAGGATAAAATTAAAAAAGATTAGAATACCAATGATATAATATATGGAGTAAATGCCTATATAGGTTTTAATGATGTGTCTTTGTATGCTAAATATGGTATATCCCTTATTCTTAAGAATGTAGAAATTGAGAAAAATAATGTGTCATTAGGTTTGCGATTTGATTTTTGATCCTAGTGTTTATTTTTGTGAGGCAAAAATAATAGTATGTAAAACCCATACAAATATTACGTATTATGTGTAAATACTTCCTTTTGAGTGTTTTGTGAAGATTTATTTTTTATTTTTTGATAAAATGCTCTATATTTATCTGAGTCAGATAGTGTGAAATAATTCTTCCTGAATTCAATGAACGCTTTTATATTTTTTGCCTCAAAATATAAGCGTTATTACTTATGCTGAAAAATTGGTGTAAAAATCGAACAGTTAACCAAATTTCACACATATGAAAACAAATTTTATTTATCTAGTATTTTTTGTGTTTTGCAGTTTTGGACTGCTAGCTCAAAAAGGAAGTCCTGTCAAGGCAAATTCTGTTGGTAAAGCGGCTTACAAAAGAGATATTCCTGCACTTTCTAAGATGGAGAATATCATTTCAGCAAAAGGTCTTGGTCATGTAGCACCACCAAAGCGCAGAGGTAGCAATACCGTGGTGCCAGGAAAAGGATTTCCAAAAGGGAACGATCCCCTTGTTGAGCAACAAAAAAGTGCTAGCAAAATGGCAATTAGAGCGCCATTAGCATCCTTTGATGCGCATGTAGGAACAGTTCTTAATGATGCTACAGGAGCAATTGGTCCTAATCATTATGTATACGCATTTAATTCAGGCTTTGGTATTCTGGATAGATCTGGTAATGTTTTGCTGGCAGAAGCATCCCTGGGTACGTTATTTCCTGGAGAAACATTAGGAGATCCCGTTGTTGTCTATGATAACTTTGTAGATCGATTTATTATTATGGAGTTTAGTAATTCTCCTAATGGATTTTTGATAGCAGTTTGTAAAGGTCCTGATCCAGTAAATGATGGATGGTCAACCTATAGATTTAATACAGGAACATTTCCTGATTATGAGAAGTTGTCTATTTGGAGTGATGGGTATTACATTACAGCCAACAAAGATCAAAATGCTCCCGACACTAATAATGTTGTATTTGCTGTAGAACGTGATAAAATGATTGCAGGAGATGCAAATGCTCAAATGGTTAGTTTTTCTTTACCTGGAGCCAAGACTAATGGATTTTACAGTCCAGGAGGATTTAATGCAACAGGAACTACATTGCCTCCTGTTGGAGTTGGATGCCCAATAGTATACTTACAAGATGATAGTTGGACAGGAGTTACTCAAGATCATTTAAAAATATGGACAATCGATGTGGATTGGGTAACCCCCGCTAATTCTACAATTTCAACACCACAACAGGTTGATACAGCACCTTTTGACAGTGTTTTTGATAATGGATCTTTTCAAAACCTAGATGAGCCAGGTAATGGGCCAGATATAGATGCGCTGCAAGCAACAATGATGTATATGACAAATTACAGACGATTCCCGTCACATAATTCTGTAGTGATGAATTTTGTAGTTGATTTAAATGGTACAGATAGTCTAGCAGGAATACGTTGGTATGAACTTCGTCAAACAGCAGATGGTCAACCGTGGACTATTTATCAAGAAGGAACATATACACAACCAGATGGGTTGAGTGCTTTTTGTGGAAGTATAGGAATGGATTCCTTAGGAAATATTGGTCTTGCGTATACCGTTGTTAGCTCAAGTGTGTATACGTCATTACGATATACAGGAAGATTAGCAAGTGACCCATTAGGTACAATGACTGTAGCAGAGCAAGTTTCTGCAAATGGAGACAGTCAGAATAACCGAAGCGATGGTAGATATGGAGATTATGGGCAATTAACAATAGATCCATTAGATGATAAAACATTCTGGCATATAAGTGAATATATGAAAGGGCCTTCTCCAAATGTGAGAAAAAGTCACGTAGTTGCTTTTATGATAGAACCAGCAGTTGTCGATAATGATCCGCCATCTACTCCAGCTAATTTAGTAGCTTCAGGTACTACTGCAAGAGAAACTACATTGAATTGGGGAGCATCTACAGATAATATAGGTGTTACAGGATATGATATCTATCAAGATAATGTCGTAGTAGGTAATTCTTCTACAGCGTCATACACTGTGATGGGATTAGCTCCTCTTACCACATATTCATTTCATGTAGTAGCAAAAGATGCAGCAGGGAACCAATCAGCACCAAGTAATACAGTAAGTGTGACTACTCTGGAAAGTACGACAGGGCCAGGTTGTTTAAACGGATTAGTAGCGCCCTATAATGAGAGTTTTGAGGCTAATTTAGGGGCTTGGACTCAAGCATCAGGGGATAATCTCGATTGGTCAAGAAATTCAGCAGGAACTCCTTCAAATGGTACAGGGCCTTCAAGTGCTGCAGATGGGGCCTCATATATATATGTAGAAGCATCTGGTAATGGAGCAGGGTATCCTAGTAAACAAGCGATACTTAATTCTCCTTGTTTTGATCTTAATGATGCAACAGCGGCAATATTTTCGTTTAAGTATCACATGTTTGGAGCAACAAATTTTGGATCACTTGATGTAGAAGTCAGTAATGATGAAGGGGTAACTTGGACAAGTGTTTGGAGTAAAACAGGGAGTCAAGGTAACTCATGGCAAACAGCTGCCGTAGATTTAGCAGCTTATCTTGGCTCAGGAGTACAATTGCGATTTAATAGAGTAACAGGTAATACTTGGCAAGCTGATGCTGCAATAGATGCAATATCGCTTTCTGCAGGGGTGACAGGAAACTGTGCCGCAAGTGATTTGACATTAAATATAACATTTGATAATTATCCGCAAGAAACTTCTTGGATGTTGAAAGATGCGGCAGGAACAACAATAGCTTCAAAAAGTTATTCTACGGCAAACCCTGATGGATCAACAGTTACAGAAGCGATTACTGGATTAGCTGGAGGGAACTATGTTTTTGCAATATCAGATTCTTTTGGTGATGGGATTTGCTGTTCATACGGTAATGGTTCTTATACCTTATCGAGTAGTGCAGGTACAATTGTAACAGGAGGGCAGTTTACTAGTTCAGAAATTACAGAATTCTGTGTGCAAGGAGCAAGAGTGCGATTAAACACCTATGAGCTTACAGATGTCAAAGCAAATGATAAAAGATTTGTATTATCGCCAAACCCAGTGAATAATGGTGTCTTAAATATATCTGTAGATAAAGCGCCAATCCAAAGCTTGGAGATTTTTTCAATGTTTGGACAGCTAGTGCGTACAGTTAAAAATGAAGAAAATAAACAACAAGTTAATGTAAGTGATCTTACTGCAGGAACATATTTTGTTCGGATAACAGCAGAAGAAACTATTGTGACTAGAAGTTTCGTTATTTCAAAATAACGTTTTAGAAATAAAAAATAGGTTTAAGGAGATTTCTCCAAAAAAGTAACTTATTACCAGATAAATACCACGATCAAATTTTTTAGATAGTGTGCTTTTTGGTGAAACTAAATAGGTTTTTAGTCCTAAAGTTACTTTTTTGGAGTGATCTCCTTTTTTTATGACCTACAAAAATTTAGTAACTTATCAGTTAAAGAAGTAGGTGAAATAAAATAATACAATTCTTGTTTTTCTTTGGAGTGAATTCAGATAAAATAATACGAGCTTAAAAATATTGCACTACGTGAGTCTCATTAATTGTGCTATTTTTGTAGCAAACTTATCTATAAATAAAAGGATAGATTGGTGAAAAAGAGGAATAAAAAAACACCTCAAAACTCAATAGTAAACTTATTTATATTAGAGAATGATCCATAAAGCTACCATAGATGCTGTATTTGAAACTGCTAGATTAGAAGAAGTTATAGGTGATTTTGTGCAATTAAAAAAAGCAGGAAGTAGTTTTAAAGGGCTTAGCCCTTTTAGTGATGAGAGAACCCCTTCTTTTATGGTGTCTCCTGTAAAACAAATATGGAAAGATTTCTCTAGTGGAAAAGGAGGTAATGTAGTTGCTTTTTTGATGGAACATGAGCATTTTACATACCCAGAAGCTATAAAATATTTAGCAAAAAAATATAATATAGAATTTGAAGAAACTGAGCAAACAGATGAGCAAAAGGAACAGGCGAATGAAAGAGAGAGCATGTATCTGGTTAGTGAGTTTGCAAACACTTTCTTTCAAAATTCATTGCTTAAAACCGAACAAGGTAAAGCAATAGGGTTAACGTATTTTAAAGAACGGGGATTTACTGATGAAACAATAAAAAAGTTTGAATTAGGGTATTCTCCTGATGTATGGGATGCATTTACATCAGAGGCAATTAAAAAAGGGTATAAATTAAGTTATCTTGAGAAAACAGGGCTTACTATTGTTAAAGAAGAAAAGCAATTTGATCGATTTAAAGGAAGAGTGATGTTTCCAATTCAATCAATGTCTGGTCGTGTTTTGGGATTTGGTGGTAGGATTTTAACCAATGATAAAAAAGCAGCCAAATACCTTAACTCCCCAGAAAGTGATATCTATCATAAAAGTAAAGTCCTTTATGGTATTTATCATGCAAAACAAGCCATTGCCAAAGAAGATAATTGTTACCTGGTAGAAGGATATACAGATGTAATTCAGTTTAATCAAACGGGAGTTGATAATGTAGTTTCTTCATCGGGAACAGCGTTAACAACAGATCAGATACGTTTAATAAATAGGTTGACTAAAAACATTACAGTATTGTTTGATAGTGATGATGCAGGGATGAGGGCATCTCTTAGGGGGATAGATCTTATTCTGGAACAAGGAATGAATGTGAAGGTGTGTAACTTTCCAGAAGGTGAAGATCCCGATAGTTTTGCTAAACAAAACACATTAGATGAATTAAATGCATATCTAGATGAGAATGCTCAGGATTTTATAAGCTTCAAGGCATCTTTCTTGCAAAAAGAATCCAAGAATGACCCTATCAAAAGAGCAGAATTAGTAAGAGATATGGTGACCAGTATTTCAAAAATCCCTGATGTCATCAAACGTGAGATATATGTAAAAGAATGCTCTAGGATTATGGATGTCTCAGAAGATGTGTTGTTTGATACCTTAGCACAGATTCGTAATAGTGATGTAAAAGACCAACATAAACAGCAGAAACAACAAAACAAACCTCTTGAAGTTGTAAAAAATGAGACACAGAAACAACCCAAAGTAAACAGGCAGTATATATTAGAACGTCATATTATAAAAGCACTATTGTTATATGGTGTTCAAGAAGAGGAGTTTGAAGATTTGATATTGAAAGAAAATGAAGAAGGAGAGCTTGTTCTAGAGCCAGAAATACACAATATAAAGGTTTTTGAAAAAATATATTTAGATTTGCAGGATGATGAAATTGAATTCACCGATCAAATTTTTAAAGATATATATAGAATTTTGATTGAAGAGTTAAATCAGATTGATGAATTTAAAATAGAAAGCTTTATAAATAGAATTCAACCAGAAATAGCAGCCGAGATTACAGAAATCATGATGAATGAAGATCGTTATGAATTACACAGGTGGTATGATAAGGAGATTCATGTAAAACAGAAAACAGAAACAATTTCAGACTATGTGAATAATATTATATTGAGTCTAAGAGGGTTTTTGATTGATCAAAAAATAAATGAGCTTTCACAAGGAGTGAAAGCTCAAAAATTTGAAAATAATTTAACGGTCTTAGAAGATATTCGAGATTATCAAACCCTCAAAAAATTATTATACAGAAAACTAAATAGAGTAATTTAGCTTATGTGTAATAATCTGGATTGATGAATAAGATCTGCAAGATTATCTACTTTCAGTTTTTTTAGTAATCGAGTTTTGTATGTACTTACTGTTTTTTCATTGATAGACAATGTAGAAGCAATATCTTTATTACGCTTTCCAGATGATAGAAGATTAAGAACTTCTATTTCTCTAGAAGAGAGTTTTTTGTATTTTACAACCATATTGTTTTCATTGGCATTTCCATTTGCCAGTTGTTGAGTAAGGTTGTCATTAAGATATATACCACCTCGAGCAACTCGTTCGATTGCTTTTTTGAGTATTTTAGTTGGGACTGTTTTAGATAAGTATGCAGATGCTCCTGCTTTTATGGCACTTAATGCATACATTTCTTCAGGATGAGAGCTGAAAATAATTACTCTTATCCCTGCAAATTCTTTTTTAATAGTCCTTAATGCCATTATGCCATTGATTTGAGGTAAATCTAACTCCATGATAAGTATATCAGGAGTACTAGCTTTCAAAACATCATACATTTCGTTTCCATTACTTACTTTTCCAATAATCTCATAATCCTCTGAGTTACGAAATAACGAAACGATCCCCTTCCTTGTGATTGGATGATGATCTGCGATTAATACGGTTGTCATTCTTGTTTACGATTGTTAACGTTAATTTAATTTTAAGAGTTTAACATCTTTAGGCTAGGGGTAATTTTAAATCTTGGTGCAAAATTACTAAGAACTAGTCCTCGTAAACTTTTTTTTATTGGTTTATCGATAAAATGTTGGTTATAATAGATCAAAGGGTATTTTGCAGACAGGAATTGGGGTCATTTTATGTTGATTTACGGTATTTAAACGTACAAAAATTTTAAAAACCTCTTGCTCTCTTCCTGTAAAATCGCCAACATTCTTACCCTCGTTTTTCATTTTCATAGCCCATTCTAATTCATCATAGCTTGCGCCGATTTGGTCTTCATCACTTCTGCTATCACCAAATAGCCCATCTGTTGGTGCTGCAATTTGTATAGAATCCGGTACCTCTAGACTTTTTCCTATAGCATAAACATCACTTTTTAATAAATCAGCAATAGGGCTTAAATCTACACCGCCATCTCCATATTTTGTATAGAAACCAACACCAAAATCTTCAACTTTATTACCGGTTCCTGCAACTAAATATTTATGTAATCCTGCAAAATAGTATAATGTAGACATTCTGAGTCGGGCTCTTGTATTTGCCAATGACAAGTCTAGTTGTGCACTCGGTGTGCTTTTTGGCACTACAGATTTAAACTCTTCAAAAACAGAAGTAAGGTCAACTCTCGTGTCAGATACATTTGAGAACCTTTTTTTTAATTGATCAATATGTTCTTGAGCGCGATTTACTTGGCTTTGAGCCTGATGAATTGGCATTTCTATACATAAGGTCTTTAAACCTGTTTTTGCGCATAATGATGAGGTGACAGCACTGTCGATCCCGCCACTTACACCAACAACAAAACCTTTGATGTTAGCTTTTGTAGCGTATTCTTTTAACCAGTTGACAATATGATCAATTACTTTTTCTGTTTGCATTCTTTGTTATTGTTAATTATTGATTGAATACCAATTTTTCTTTTTTGTACTTCAGATATCTATCCTTGTACTTGGTAATTTGATGTATTACCTTTGCGAATATAAAATTAATAAAAAAAGATGGTGTTCTGGAATCAGATGAATTATTTAAAAAGATGTAGGAATATAAGGGTAGGTAATTTTAGATTCCTAAATCTAATCATTGTTTTTTGCATATTTGTTTCTTGTTCTAATGAAAATAAGTTAGAAAAAGAGATTGCAGAAATCCCTGTAGATTTTGATATTGAAAGATTTGACCAGTTGTTTGCGCAATTGACACCAGAGAGTCTGCCAGAATTGAAAAACAATTTCCCCTTTCTGTTTTCAGAAAAATATGAAGATAGTATTTGGTTCAAAAGATCACAGGATACGATACAACAAGAAGTAAATAAAGAAGTAGAGAAAGTGTTTTTGGATCTTTCTGCAGAAAAAAAAGAATTACATTCGCTTTTTCAGCATATACAATATTATTTCCCTCAAATAAAAGTGCCTCGTGTGGTAACCATTACCAATGATGTAGACTATAGAAACAAAGTAGTGCTTTCTAAGGGGTTGTTGGTTGTTTCTTTAGATACATATTTAGGAAAGGATCATCATTTTTATGAAAGTATACAGAAGTATTTGAGACAAAACTTCAATAGGCAGAATATTGTCTCTGATGTGGCTTCTGTTTATGCAAAAAATCAAGTTGGACCAATACGAGAAAGAACATTTTTAGGAAACCTGATATCTTTTGGAAAAGAGATGTATATCAAAGATTTGTTGTTGCCAAGTCTTAGTAACGCAAGAAAAATTGGATATACAGAAGAGCAATATAAATGGGCAGAAGTCAATGAAGATCAGATATGGAGATATTTTATTGAGAAGCAATTATTGTATAGCACAGACAGTGAATTGATGCCACGGTTTATGTATCCAGCTCCTTTTTCAAAATTTTATCTAGAAGAAATAGATAAAGAAGCGCCAGATAGAATAGGTCAATATATAGGATGGAGAATTGTGGCTTCATATGTGGAAAATAACAATGTATCTTTGCAGCAATTATTGATCGCAGATGCAGAAACAATATTTAATAAATCAAAGTATAAACCCAAAAGATAACGATGAGCGGATATAAATCAGAAATTAAAATAGATATAGAGCTTGATGAGAATAAGATTCCTGAGCGATTAAAGTGGACTGCAAAAGATGGAGGAGTAGAAGATGAGATTACCAAAGCAATGTTGCTTTCTGTATGGGATAGTAAAAAAAAGGAAAGCCTTCGTATTGATTTATGGACAAAAGATATGCCTGTAGATGAAATGAAAATATTTTTTCATCAAACATTGGTAGCTATGAGTGATACGTTTTATAGAGCTACTCAAGATGAGAAAATGACTGAAACCATGAAGGACTTTTGTGATTATTTTGCTGAAAAATTAGAGTTAAAACAAAAATAATGTATTAGTTTTTTGAAATGTTTTGGAAAAAATAAAGACTGAATAGTAAAATCCAAAATATTGAAAGAAACATTTCTTTTTGTGTATAATGCCAAGTCTGGTGTATGGAGTAAATACCTAGATAATCTTCATAAAATAGTTAGCCCTGCAACATATTCTTGTGATTTATGTAGCCTTACTCACGGTGTTTTTTCTGAAAAAAAACTATGGAGAGGTTTTAGGGAGAATTCTGCTTTAGAGTTTGTCTTTATGTGTAAAAACGATTTTTTAAAAGAGTATTCACCTGAAGGTCTTGATTTTCCAGTAATCCTGAAAAAAGAAGAAAAGGGCTTTTTGGTTGTTTTAGAAGCTAATGAGTTAGCTTCGTTGGATTCAGAAAAAGAGTTAATAGAATTGCTAAAGTTAAAAATTAATTAAGATTTTTGTAACTGTGTATTGATTTCTGAGATATAATTTAAGACCTCTTCTTTTCCTAAGGCAGAAGAAGATGAAGTGATAAAATAATTAGGCATTTCTTCCCAATACTTAAGCATTTCTTCTGTGTACTTTTGTATTTGAACAGGTAATTGACTTTTGGAGAGTTTATCGGCTTTTGTGAAAATAATAGAAAAAGGTATTTGATTTTCACCTAGCCATTGCATAAACTCGAGATCTATTTTTTGAGGCTCATGACGAGAGTCTACTAATACAAAAGCACTCACCAACTGTGTTCGTTTAGAAAAATATGCAGTGATAAATTTTTGAAATACTTTTTTTGAGGATTTAGAAACTCTTGCATATCCATATCCAGGTAAATCAACCAAAAACCAAGTTTTATTAATGGTAAAATGGTTGATAAGCTGTGTTTTTCCTGGTCTTCCAGATGTTTTTGCAAGAGTTTTACGATTGGTAAGCATATTGATCAAAGAGGATTTACCTACATTAGATCGACCGATAAATGCATATTCTGGAAATTTGTCTTTAGGACATTTGGCAACATCGCTATTGCTCATTACAAATTCGGCACTACTAATCTTCATAACATTAAAAAATAAGTGTGATTAGATGTTGCGTTCTTGCAACCAGTTATGAAATAATCTATTAAACTCCTCAGGGTGTTCCATCATAGCTGCATGACCACATTTGTCAATCCAATACAAGTCAGAGTCAGGTAACAACCTGTTGAAATCATCTGCGACTTCAGGGGGTGTTACTGTGTCATCTTTTCCCCAGATAATACAAGTAGGGGTGTTCATATTAGGTAGATCTTTTGCCATATTATGACGAATAGCACTTTTGGCAATAGCCAAAGTTCTAATCAGTTTATTGCGATCATTTACCGTTGCATATACCTCGTCAACAATTTCTTTTGTGGCAATTTCAGGATCATAGAAAACATTTTCAGCTTTAGCTTTTATGAATTCATAATCTCCTCGCTTAGGGTAGCTTTCTCCCATGGCGCTCTCATATAGACCAGAGCTTCCTGTAATAACCAAAGCTTTGACCATTTCTGGGTACATTTTGGTGCATAAAAGAGCAATATGTCCTCCTAGAGAATTACCTAATAGAATTACTTCTTTGTTGCCATAGCCTAAGTGATCAATAAAATCCTTAAGGAACTTGGCGTATGTGCTAACTTTAGTTTTTAGAATAGGAAGGGTATAGACAGGGAGTTCAGGTATCAATACTTTATACCCTTGTTCAGGGAAGTATGAGCTCACTCCTTTAAAATTACTTAAGCCACCCATCAAACCATGCAAGATGATGATTGGTGTGCCCTCTCCTAAATCTAGATAACTAAATTTTCCGTCTGTTTTTAATTCGTGCTTCATTAATACTTCTTACAAGAATTAAACGCAAATATAGCATTTTCATATTTAGTTTTGGGATTTTTTATCAATACTACAAAAATGATTTTTTTATTTTTTTAGAGGCCTATAATTTCTATTCAGAATTAATAAAAAGCCTGAAAACACACACTTAATTGTAGTGTGCTGATAGACAAAATTTTAAAGTTTTTAGTCGTTGTAATCTATTGCTTTTAATGATAACTTATTAACAATGTGGTAAATTGTGGTAAATTGTGGTAAATTTTTCAATATATTTGAATTATTAAACGTTTAGGGAAATTAAAGTGGTAAATCTAATCGGTACATACGAATGTAAGGCAGACGCAAAGGGACGTCTGATGATGCCTGCAGCTTTTAAGAAGCAACTTTCGTCTGTGTTGCAAGATGGATTTGTGTTAAAAAGAGCTGTTTTTCAGTCGTGTTTGGAATTGTATCCAATGGCAGAATGGAATCTTTTGATGCAAAAAATGAACAAACTCAATCGCTTTAAAAAGAAAAACAATGATTTTATCCGAAAATTCACAGCTGGAGTGAAAGTAGTAGAAGTAGATACTGCTGGCCGTCTTTTAATTCCAAAAGATTTAATTGGTTTTGCAGGAATTGCTAAAGATATAGTGTTGTCATCAGCAGTCAATATAATTGAAGTGTGGGATAAGGGTCAATACGAGAAAGCTATAGAGGATGCTGCTGTTGATTTTGCAGACTTGGCAGAAGAGGTAATGGGGTTTGATGATGAGATAAGCCTAGATTAATTAGGCAAGCAAGAGTCGCAATTTGATTTAACTATTCAAATAACAGAAAAGAAACAGATGGAGTATCATAATCCGGTATTACTTAAAAAAACAGTAGATGGGTTGGCTGTCGAGCCAAATGGGATATATGTAGATGTCACATTTGGCGGCGGTGGCCATTCTAAGGAGATCTTGAAACGATTAGGAGCAGAAGGTAGGTTGTATGCTTTTGATCAAGATCAAGATGCTTTGGGTAATGCAATCGATGATGAGAGATTTACATTGATTAATGAGAATTTTAGGTTCATTAAACGATTTCTTAGGTTTCACGGAATAAGAAAAGTAGATGGGATTCTTGGTGATTTTGGTGTTTCTTCACATCAATTCGATGTAGCAGAGAGAGGTTTTTCTACACGATTTGAGGCAGACTTGGATATGAGGATGAATCAAAGTGGGAAAATATCTGCTTACAATATAATTAATGAGTACGAGGAGGTAGATTTAAGAAGAATGTTTTTGCAATATGGAGAGCTACGCAATGCGCCCAAATTGGCAAGAGCTATAGTTGGTGCTAGAAAAGATCAAGATGTAAAAACAAGTGCAGTGTTAAAAGAAATATTAAGCCCTTTTTTGCCTAAACATAGAGAACATAAAGTGATGGCGCAGATTTATCAGGCAATCCGAATAGAGGTAAATCAGGAAATAGAAGTGCTTAAGGAATTTTTACAGCAAACAACAGGGTTGTTAAATCCAGGAGGAAGGATCAGTTTGATATCCTATCATTCATTAGAAGATAGATTAGTCAAACGATTTATACGTAATGGGATGTTTGAAGGGGAACCCGAAAAAGATTTGTATGGTAATATGACGGTTCCGTTTAAGAAAGTTGGAGGATTGATTGTTCCTGATGAAAGTGAGATTAAAGAAAACAATAGGGCGCGAAGTGCAAAACTTAGAATAGCAAAAAAGATTTGAAACAAACGATATATGACATATTAAAAGGGAAATTTCTTATAGCGGATGATGCTATGAAAAATTGGAGGATGTTGTTGTTTCTTTCCTTTTTGGCGATAATAATGATTGCAAGTTCTCATAATGCAGAAAGTAAAGTGCATGAGATTGCAAGATTAAATAATGAAGTAAGAGAATTAAGGACGCATTTTGTGGATGGAAAAACAGAGTTAATGAGATTGAAGATGGAGTCATCGATAGTGAAAAAAATGATGCAAAAAGGATTAAAGCGCCCAGAAAGGCCACCTAGAAAAATAATAGTAAAAAATTAAGCTGTTGGCAATAAAAGAAAAAAACATATTAAATCGGTTGTACTTTATAGCAGCATGTATGTTCGTTTTTGCAATAGCAGTATTGATCAAATTGGTGAATATACAATTTGTAGAAGGGGATATGTATCGTCAAAAAGGACAGGAACGGGTTTTTAAAACCTTTGATATACCAGCAAATCGAGGAAATCTTTATGATAGTAAAGGTAATTTACTAGCAACTTCTGTTCCTAAATATGATATACGATTTGATGTACTTGCAGTAAATGAAAAAGATTTTAGAGCACATATAAAACCATTGTGCGAGGCTTTGTCTAAAGAATTTGGGAAACCAGTATCTTATTATGATAAAATAATAAGAACAGCTAGATCCAATAAAAATAGATACCTCTTATTACGAAGAAATTTGGGGTACTCTCAGTATATGAGAGTTAAAAAATTCCCATTATTTGAGTTTGGGGCAAATCGAGGAGGATTGATTGTTGAACAACGTACTGTAAGGGAGCATCCTATCGGTAAAATAGCAGAGCGTACAGTAGGGTACGAGAGAAGAGATGAGCAAGGGTATTATACCAGAGTGGGTTTAGAAGGGGCTTATGGTCCATTTTTGAGAGGTAAAGAAGGAAAACGAAAGAAACAAAAAATAGCAAAAAATCAATGGAAACCAATAGGAGATGCTAATGAGGTAGAGCCACAAGATGGTTTTGATGTGGTTTCTACTATTGATGTAAATATACAAGATATTGCACATCATGAATTATTGGCACAGTTAGAAAAATTTGAGGCAGAGCATGGAACTGTAGTTGTTATGGAGACCAAAACGGGAGAGGTAAAAGCAATCTCCAATTTAGGAAGAACAAAAACAGGGAAATATTATGAGAAATTAAATTATGCTGTAGGAGAGTCTCATGAGCCAGGGTCTACATTTAAGTTAATGACTATAGTGGCTGCTCTAGAAGATAAAGTGATAGATTCTAGCCATGTTGTAGATACAGAAGATGGGAGAGTGAAATTTTATGATAGAACAGTAAGAGATTCAAAATGGGGAGGGTATGGTAAGATATCTATGGCCAAAGCGTTTGAATTATCTTCGAATACTGCTTTTGCTAAAGTTATTGATGAAAACTATAAAAACAATCCTAGAAAGTTTGTAGATCGATTGATTAATATGGGGCTAGGAGAAACGCTTGGATTAGCTATAAAAGGAGAAGGTAAACCAAAAATTCCGTATCCAGGAGATGATGATTGGTACGGTACGACATTGCCTTGGATGGCACATGGATATGGAGTAGCAATAACACCATTACAAACATTAGCATTCTATAACGCAATAGCAAATGATGGAGAGATGGTTAAACCAAGATTTATCAAGGAGGTAAAAACCTGGGATAAGACCAGAGAGAGGTTTGATAAAGAAATACTTAATCCGACAATATGCTCTAAAGAAACAGCAAAAATAGCACAAGAGATGATGAAGAATGTTGTTGAAAGAGGAACCGCAGATAATATTCGTACAGATAATTTTGGAATAGCAGGAAAAACAGGAACATGTTGGGGGAATTATGGAAAAGATAAAGAACGAGAATATATATCCTCTTTTGCGGGGTATTTTCCTGTAGACACACCTATTTATTCATGTATAGTAGTTATTCATCGCCCTAATAAGAAAAAAGGATACTATGGTAGTGAAGTTGCTGCGCCAGTTTTTAAGACGATAGCAACAAAAATATATAATGATATACCTGTTATAGATGAAGTGTCATATGTCGTAGTAGAAAGTGATGCAGTGGTGAATAGTTATGATAAGTATTATCAAAATGCTCAAAAGTATAAAACGATAATGCCTAATGTAACAGGAATGCCTGCAATGGATGTAGTTGCTCTTTTAGAAAACATGGGGTTAAGAGTGAAACTAGAAGGAGTTGGAAAAGTAAAAAACCAATCTATAAAGCCTGGGACCAAAGTAAAAATAAACCAAACAGTAAGACTAGAATTGTCGTGACAGAATTAAAAGATATACTATATAAGGTAGCTATTAATGCCGTAGTGGGAAACACTATAATAGGTGTTAATAAAATTGAGTTTGACTCTAGAAGAGTAGAACAAGATGATGTATTTGTGGCTATCAGAGGAACTGTTTCTGATGGGCATGATTTTATAGGAAAAGCAATTGATCAAGGAGCATTAGCAGTGGTATGTGAGAAAAAACCAACTATTATTGTAGAAGGAGTGACATATGTAGAAGTAGGTGACACTCAATCAGCATTGGCAATGATGGCTTCCAATTACTACGGTTCTCCTTCTGGAAACCTTAAACTAATTGGAGTTACAGGAACCAATGGTAAGACCACTATAGCAACATTGTTATATCAATTATTTAAAAAAGCAGGATTTAAAGTAGGCTTGTTATCTACTGTAAAAATTTTGGTGGATTCTCAAGAGTATAATACAACTCATACAACTCCTGATTCTTTGACAATTAATTATTACCTCAAGGAGATGAATGCTGTGGGAGTAGAATATTGCTTTATGGAGGTAAGTTCTCATGGTATAGATCAAAAACGTACAGAAGGATTGGAGTTTGTAGGGGGGATTTTTACAAATCTTTCTCATGATCACCTAGATTATCATAACACTTTCAAAGAATACAGAGATGTGAAAAAGAAATTCTTTGATAGTTTATCCCCAAAAGCATTTGCAATAGTAAATAAGGATGATAAGAATGGGGAGTTTATGCTTCAAAATACCAAAGCAAAAAAGTATAGCTATGCCTTAAAAACATATGCAGATTATAGAGGTCAGATTATAGAAAACAGTCTAGAAGGGTTGTTACTTAAATTAAATGATCAAGAGGTTTGGACAAAATTGATAGGAAGCTTTAATGCATATAATTTGTTAGCAATTTTTGGTACTGCAGAATTACTAGGATTAGAAACTTTAGAAACATTACAATTATTGAGTGACTTGCAAAGTGTGAGTGGTAGATTTCAGTATTTGATTTCTGACGAAAAAATCACGGCAATAGTTGATTATGCACATACACCAGATGCCTTAAAAAATGTATTAGAAACAATCAATGATATTAGAACAAATAACGAAACATTGATTACTGTAGTTGGTTGTGGCGGGGATAGGGATAAGTCAAAACGACCTGTGATGGGTAATATTGCGGCAAAACTTAGTAATAAAGTGATTTTCACAAGTGATAATCCCAGAACAGAAAATCCTGATCAAATTATAGAAGAGATAGAAAAAGGAGTAGAACCACAGGATTATAAAAAAACATTATCAATTACAAATAGAAAACAAGCAATCAAAACAGCTTGTCAGTTAGCACAGAAAGATGATATTATTCTCATAGCAGGAAAAGGCCATGAAGCCTATCAAGAGATTAATGGTAAACGAAATGATTTTGATGATTTTGAAATCGTTGGGAAAGAATTAAAAAAAATAAATAAATAAACCCTTCTGTACTCAAAGAAAACAAAGTACAAAAGGTAAGAACCCCATATGTTATATTATCTATTTGAATATTTAGAAAGCGAATATCAGTTTCCTGGAGCAACGCTTTTTCAGTTTATCACCTTTAGGGCGGCAATGGCTATTATAGTATCATTGTTGATCTCTACAATTTATGGTAAACGAATTATAAACTTTCTTAGAAAGAAGCAAATGGGAGAAAGTATTCGAGAGCTTGGTTTAGATGGTCAGGCAGAAAAAGCGGGTACACCAACAATGGGAGGGGTTATTATTATTATTGCGACTCTTGTACCAGTGTTATTATTTGCAAGACTAGATAATATATATGTAATCCTGCTGGTTGTTACAACCTTATGGATGGGTGTTATTGGATTTACAGATGATTATTTAAAAATAAAGCGAAAAGATAAGGAAGGCTTAGCTGGACGATTCAAGATCATAGGACAAGTGGGGCTAGGGCTTATAGTTGGATGTACAATGTATTTTCATGGAGATATCACTATCAAAGAAGAAAAAGCGAAATCAGAAACAGTTCAAAAAGCAGCTGTAGGAGAAGAGGTGTCTGATTTTAACCCAGCGACAAAATCAACAAAAACCACGTTGCCATTTTTTAAAAATAATGAATTTGATTACTCAGATTTAATCACATGGATTAGTCCCGAGATGGTGAGATATACTTGGTTAATTTTTATTCCCATTGTAATATTTATCGTTACTGCAGTATCAAATGGAGCCAATCTTACTGATGGAATTGATGGGCTTGCTGCTGGTTCATCTGCAATAATAGTACTCACATTGGCCTTGTTTGCATGGATATCTGGTAATATCATTTTTTCAGACTATCTCAATATAATGTATATCCCTAACTCAGGAGAGATTGTAATATATATAACAGCTTTTGCGGGAGCATTAGTTGGGTTTTTGTGGTACAATACATATCCAGCGCAAGTATTTATGGGAGACACTGGTAGTCTTACCATTGGAGGAATAATAGCAGTGATAGCAATTGCAATACGTAAAGAGTTTTTGATTCCAATCCTTTGTGGGATCTTTTTTATAGAAACCTTGTCTGTAATGATTCAGGTAAGTTGGTTTAAGTACACCAAAAGAAAACATGGAGAAGGACGAAGAGTGTTTTTAATGTCTCCTTTACATCATCATTATCAGAAAAAAGGGATACATGAGAGTAAGATTGTTTCAAGATTTTGGATTATAGGAATTTTGTTGGCAATTATTACGGTTGTAACACTTAAAGTGAGATAAGGACATGAACAGTAAGTCAAATATAAGAAAGCGACTCGTTGTGCTGGGAGCAGGAGAAAGTGGTGTAGGAACTGCTATTCTCGGTAAAAAGGAAGGATTTGAAGTTTTTGTTTCTGATAAGGGAGTAGTAACGGATGAGTATAAAGATGTTCTTAGAAATTTTGATATCCAATGGGAAGAAGGGGAGCATACAGAAGCTAAGATTCTGAATGCAGATGTTGTAATGAAGAGCCCTGGGATTCCAGATAAAATAGCACTGGTAGAAAAGTTGAAAAATGCTGGAATTAGGGTTGTGTCAGAAATAGAATTTGCATCAGCATATACAACGGCACAAATTGTAGGGATTACAGGAAGTAATGGCAAGACAACGACCACAATGCTTACGCATTATATACTCGAAAAAGGAGAGTTAGAGGTGAATATAGCAGGTAATATAGGAGATAGTTTTGCTAAACAAGTGGCAGAAAAGGATGCTCCCATATATGTTTTAGAGCTAAGTAGTTTTCAGTTAGATGGTATAGAAGATTTTGCTCCTCATATTGCTGTATTAACTAATATTACGCCAGATCATTTGGATCGATATGAATATGAATTTGAGAATTACATAGCCTCAAAATTCAGGATTACAATGAATCAAAAAGAAGAGGATTATTTTATTTATGATGCCGATGATTCAGTAATAACAGAATATTTAGATAAACACCCTGTTCGTTCAAGGTTATTACCTTTCTCATTGACCAAAAAGGTAGAGAACGGAGCATATTTAGAAGAAGAAAACATAATAATAACAATAGATAATAATATAATTAAGATGCCAACAACAAAATTAGCAGCAAAAGGAGGTCACAATGTGAAAAATGCTATGGCGGCAGCCACAGTATCACAATTGTTGAAAATTAGAAAAACGACTATAAGAGAATGTCTTGAAAATTTTCATGGTGTAGAACATCGATTAGAAAATGTATTAAAAATTAGTAATGTACAATACATTAATGATTCAAAAGCAACGAATGTAAATGCAACGTTTTATGCTTTGGATGCTATGAAATCTGCAACCGTTTGGATTGTGGGAGGGGTAGATAAAGGAAATGACTATACAGAGCTATATTCTTTGGTAAATGAAAAAGTAAAAGCAATCATTTGCTTAGGAGTAGATAATTCAAAAATAATTAACGCATTTGGTAATTGTGTAGATAATATTGTTGAAACACAATCTATGAAAGAAGCTGTAAATATGGCCTATAAGATAGCAGAGCGAAATGAAAATGTATTGTTGTCTCCTGCATGCGCAAGTTTTGACTTGTTTAAAAATTATGAAGAAAGAGGAAGGCAGTTTAAAGAAGCGGTGAGAGAACTGTAGTAGAGTAATAATTAAATCTGTATAGAAAATAAACAGTCTAATTGTGAAGAGCAAAGTATAAAAGATGACAAAGAAAATACTAACAAATATAAAAGGGGATAGGGCGATCTGGGCTGTAGCGGCTTTGTTGGCATTGTTTTCGTTTCTTCCTGTCTATAGTGCTAGTAGTAATTTGGCGTATTTATATGGAGATGGAGATACTTTTAGCTTTTTGGTAAAGCATTTTGCGCACCTTGTTTTGGGGTTTTTGATTATGTATGGAGTACATAAAATACCATACCATTATTTTAAAGGATTGTCTATAATTATGATTCCTGTTATCGTAGTATTGTTGTTGGTTACAATGGCACAGAACACTACCATAGGAGGCGCAAATGCGAGTAGGTGGATTCGTCTACCGTTTGTTGGAGTTACTTTTCAAACATCTACATTGGCAGCGGTCGTTTTAATGACCTATGTAGCTAGATATCTTTCAAAAATTAAAGATAAAATAGTTTCTTTTAAAGAAACATTGGTCCCGCTTTGGTTGCCTGTTTTTTTAGTGTTAATGTTGATTCTGCCAGCCAATTTTTCTACTACAGCTATTATATTTTCGATGGTTATAGTATTAGTGTTTTTAGGAGGATACCCATTACGATATATAGCAATAGTTCTTGGCACAGGATTTCTGGTGCTTACTTTTTTTGTATTGTTTGCCAAAGCATTTCCAGGAGTTTTTCCGAATAGAGTAGATACATGGGTAAGCAGAATAGAAAACTTTGCAGATGACAAAGATACTCAGGAAGATTATCAAATCGAGCGAGCAAAAATTGCAATAGCAAGAGGGAGAGTTATTGGTACTGGTCCTGGGAAAAGTGTACAAAGAAATTTTTTACCTCAATCATCATCAGATTTTATCTATGCTATTATTATTGAAGAATGGGGATTCGTTGGAGGTGTTTTTCTGATGTTATTATATATATTATTATTACTACGATTGGTAATTGTGGCCCATAAAAGCACAGATATGTTTGGTAAGTTATTAGTCGTAGGAGTTGGGTTACCTATTGTTTTTCAGGCATTGATAAATATGGCTGTAGCAGTAGAGTTATTTCCGGTTACTGGGCAAACATTGCCACTTGTAAGTAGTGGAGGTACATCAATTTGGATGACATGTCTAGCAATAGGTATTGTGTTGAGTGTAAGTAGTGAAAGGAATTCAGATATAGAAGAAGAAAAAATTAAAGAAAAAGAAGAAGATTCATTGGGAGTTTTGAGTGAAGTTTTATGAGTAAAAAGCTAAAAATCATATTATCAGGAGGAGGAACAGGAGGGCATATCTACCCTGCGATAGCTATTGCCAATGAGATAAAGAAAAGATATCCTGAGGCTTCTATTTTGTTTGTAGGAGCAGAGGATCGTATGGAGATGCAAAAAGTACCACAAGCAGGGTATGAGATTATAGGACTATGGATTAGTGGTATTCAAAGAAAATTAACGTTGAGCAATTTGTTGTTTCCAATAAAGTTATTAAGTAGTCTTTGGAAATCTAGAAATATTATAAAAAAAATCCAGCCAGATGTGGTTATAGGAACAGGAGGATTTGCAAGTGGACCACTATTAAAGGTGGCAAATTCAAAAAATATTCCAACAGTGATTCAAGAACAAAATTCATTGCCAGGAATCACAAATAAATGGTTGTCAAAAGGAGTAAATAAGATATGTGTAGCCTATGATGGTATGGAACGCTTTTTTCCTGAAAATAAAATTATAAAAACAGGAAACCCAGTAAGGAAAGATCTGTTGAGTGTAGAGGGAAAAAGAGAAGAAGCTATTGCAAAATATAAGCTTGATACAAAGAAAAAAACAATAGTAATATTAGGGGGAAGTCTAGGTGCAAGAAGAGTTAATCAGTTAATCGAAAAAGAATTAAAATTTTTTGCAAAAAAAGAAGTGCAGATAATTTGGCAATGTGGGAAACTGTATTATTCAGAGTACAAGAATTATGACGATCATAAAAACGTGCAAGTACATCAATTTTTGGATACTATGGATTTGGCATATGCAGCAGCAGATATTATTATCTCTAGAGCAGGAGCAAGTTCTGTTTCAGAATTGTGTATTGTGGCAAAACCAACATTGTTTATTCCTTCTCCAAATGTAGCAGAAGATCATCAAACCAAAAACGCACAAGCTATAGTTGATAAAGGAGGAGCAGTAATGTTAAGAGAGAAAGAATTAGATGACAATTTTCAGTATACAATTTCAGAGATACTAGCATCAGAAGAGAAACAGATCAAACTATCAGAAGCAATAAAAAAAATAGCATTACCCAATGCGACTTCTGATATCGTTAATGAGATAGAAAAATTAATAGAAAAGAAGAGGTAAGGAATAAGTGTCAATGAATAAAAGTTTAGAGAACATACAAAATATATATTTTATCGGTATCGGAGGTATTGGTATGAGTGCTCTTGCGCGATATTTTAAGTTCCTTGGTAAAAATGTAGCAGGATATGATAAAACACCAAGTCAGATAACTACGGATTTAATTTCGTTAGGTATTCCAATTCATTTTGAAGACGGTGTAGATTATATTCCTGAAGTGTTTTTAAGAAAAGAGAATACTTTGATAGTGTACACGCCTGCTATTCCAAAAGATCATAAAGAGTTTGTATATGTACTGGAGAATGATTTTTTGATAAAAAAGAGAGCAGAAGTTTTAGGGATAATAACAAAAGATATTTATACTCTTGCGGTTGCAGGAACACATGGTAAAACTACGACAACAGCAATTTTAGCTCACTTACTTAAAGAAAGTGGAGCAAAAGTAACAGCATTTTTAGGAGGAATTAGTGAGAACTATCAATCCAACCTTATTTTAGAAGGAAATGAAGTGGTTGTAGTAGAAGCAGATGAGTTTGATAGATCGTTTTTGCAATTATATCCAGACATAGCTGCTGTTACCTCGATGGATGCAGATCATTTGGATATTTATAAAAAAGCGAATGCATTAGAAGAATCCTTTGTTGAATTTTCAGCAAAAGCAAAAGACCATTTATTAGTCCGAAACGGGTTGCCGCTTTCAGGGATCACTTTTGGAATTGAAGATGATTCTGATTATTGTATACAAGATATAAAAATAGATAATGGGACTTATATTTTTGATTTAAAAACCCCTGACAAACTCATAAAAGATTTGCATTTAAACCTGCCAGGTAAACACAACTTGTTAAATGCTATTACGGCCTTTGCTATAGCAATGCTTTACGGCTCCCCGACCGAATCTTTGGCAAAGGCTTTATTTTCTTTTAAAGGAGTGCAGAGAAGATTTAGTTATCAGATCAAAACAGAAGATTTGATATACATCGATGATTACGCACACCACCCAACAGAGATCAATGCATTACATCAAGCGGTAAGAGAAATGCATCCAAATAAAAAAGTATTAGCCGTTTTTCAACCACATTTATACAGTAGAACAAAAGATTTTGCTTCAGATTTTGCACAAAGTCTTGAGCAATTTGATGAACTTTTTCTATTAGATATATATCCAGCAAGAGAATTGCCTATTAAAGGAGTGACTTCTCAATGGCTTTTGGATATGATAGATACAGAAGAGAAAAAACTTGTGAATAAAGATAGTTTGATAAAAACGATAAGAAGTAGCGATCCTCAGGTAATAGTAACAATTGGAGCAGGTGATATAGGAGAGGAAGTAAATAAGATAAAGGAGGCTTTACTAATATGAAAAATAGAATTTTGACATATTTAAAGTGGAGTGGACTACTTATTTTGATAGTAGTTCTTTTTGCTTTTGCAGGTAAGCGTAATGAGCAACGAAAAATTAATGAAGTACATGTGGAATTCATAGAAGAGCAAGATCAATATATAAATGAAAGGGCGGTTAATAAATTGTTAATACAAAATCAGGAAAGAGTTACGAATGTGGGCAAAGAAATTTTAGTTTTGAATACCGTAGAGCAGAAACTCGATGCACATAAAATGATTGAACATTCTGATGTGTATCTGACTGTAAATGGGGAACTTAAGGCACAAATCAAGCAACGCACCCCAATTGCTAGGGTTGATGCGGTTACTCCTTTTTATGTTGACGCTACTGGAAATATGATGCCTTTATCAGGTAGTCATTCGGCTCATGTGCCGATAGTACATAATGTATCTGAGCGAGAAGTCACTCAAGTATTCCCTTTGTTGAAAAAAATTCGTAAGGACGAATTTTTGAAAAAATATGTTGTAGGAGTATACCTTAATAGAGAAGGTAATTATGAATTAGAATTAAGAGTGTATTCATTTACATTGGTTTTTGGGAAAATAGAAAATTTAGAAAAGAAGATTAAAAATTTTAAGGCATTTTATCAAAAAGCAAGAAAAGATAAGAGTCTTGATACGTATAAAAAAGTCAGTTTGCAATTTAGTAATCAAGTGGTTTGCACAATAAAATAATACCAATATGGCACGAGAAGTAAATGAAATAGCGGTAGGATTGGACATAGGAACAACTAAGATTGTTGCTATGGTAGGAAAATATAATGAGTATGGGAAGATGGAAGTATTGGGAGTTGGTAAATCCAAAAGTTTAGGAGTACATAGAGGGGTAGTTAATAATATTACACAAACTATTCAATCCATACAACAAGCCATTCAGGAATCAGAAAGTGTTTCTGGAATGAAAATTAACAATGTAACAGTTGGAATTGCTGGTCAACATATTCGTAGCCTGCAACATAGTGATTATATCACAAGGCCTAATGCCGATGCAGTAATAGATGAAGATGATATAGAAAAATTATGTAATCAAGTACATAAACTGGTTATGTTGCCTGGTGAGGAGATTCTACATGTATTGCCGCAGGAATATAAAGTAGATGGTCAGGCAGAAATAAAAGAACCAGTAGGAATGTATGGAGGAAGATTGGAGGCCAATTTTCATGTAGTAGTAGGACAAGTAACCTCTATACGTAACATAGGAAGATGTGTAAAAAGTTCAGGTTTAGAATTATCAGATGTGACCCTAGAGCCATTGGCGTCTGCAAATGCAGTATTAAGTCAGGAAGAAAAAGAGGCTGGTGTTGCATTAATTGATATTGGTGGAGGAACAACAGACTTAGCCATTTTTAAAGATGGTATTATACGTCATACGGCAGTTATTCCTTTTGGAGGTAATGTTATTACAGAGGATATTAAAGAAGGTTGTTCTATTATAGAAAAACAAGCAGAATTATTAAAAATAAAGTTTGGATCTGCATGGCCAGGAGAGAATAAGGATAATGAGATTGTTTCAATCCCAGGATTAAGAGGAAGGGAACCCAAGGAAATTACCTTAAAAAATCTTTCTAAAATTATTCATGCCAGAGTGGTAGAAATTATAGAGCAGGTTTTTCTAGAGATCAAAAACTATGGACATGAATCTCCTAAGAAAAAATTGATAGCAGGAATTGTATTGACAGGAGGAGGTTCACAGCTTAAACACCTTAAGCAATTGGTAGAATATATCACTGGTATGGATACGCGAATAGGATATCCTAATGAGCATCTGGCAGGAAACAGTGATTCAGAAACTACTAGTCCAATGTATGCAACTGCTGTAGGATTAGTAATGGATGGATTGATTCATCTTAAAAAACAAAAAAAGTCAGTAAAAAAAGAAGAAACTTCCATACGTACAGAAACAACGACACAGCAAGAAAAAGTAGTTGTAGAAAATACTGTTGTTGAAGAAGAATTACCAAAAGAAGATCTTAAGCCGAGAAAAAATATTTTGGAGAAGTGGACAGAAAAATTCAAGGAATTCTTGGATAACGCTGAGTAATTAAAAAGTAAATATGCTCAATGTTTGGGCATAGAAAAATATATAAAGTATAGTTTAGGAGAACCATAAAATTAGCAATTATGAGTAAAAGTGAGGAGTTCGAAAATATTTCGTTTGATTTGCCCAAAAATCAATCTAATGTGATCAAAGTAATCGGAGTTGGAGGAGGAGGTAGTAATGCCATAAATCACATGTTTCAACAGGGTATTAAAGGAGTAGATTTTGTGATTTGTAATACAGATTCACAAGCTTTAGAAAATAGCTCGATTCCTAATAAAATACAATTAGGAGTTTCTCTAACCGAAGGATTAGGAGCTGGAGCAAATCCCGAAGTAGGAGAAAAAGCAGCAGTAGAAAGCTATGAAGACATAAAAAATATGCTCGACACCAATACCAAAATGATTTTTATCACAGCTGGTATGGGTGGAGGAACAGGTACAGGAGCTGCTCCTGTGATAGCAAAAATGGCCAAAGAATTAGATGTGTTGACTGTAGGGATTGTTACTATTCCTTTTCAGTTTGAAGGTCGTATGCGTAATGAGCAAGCTCAGCTAGGAATAGAGAGATTACGTGCACATGTAGATTCTTTGATTGTTATTAATAATAATAAACTAAGAGAAGTATATGGTAACCTTGGGTTTAAGGCTGGTTTTTCTAAAGCAGATGAAGTCTTAGCAACTGCCTCTAGAGGTATAGCCGAAGTAATAACACATCACTATACACAGAATATAGATTTACGTGATGCAAAAACAGTACTTAGTAATAGTGGTACGGCAATTATGGGGTCTGCTAATGCCTCAGGTAATAAACGTGCTCACGATGCTATTGCTAAAGCATTAGATTCTCCATTACTTAATGATAATAAAATTTCTGGAGCCAAAAACGTACTTCTCCTTATTGTTTCTGGTAAAGAAGAAATTACAATTGATGAAATTGGTGAAATTAATGATCACATCCAGCAAGAAGCTGGACATGGAGCTAATATAATAATGGGAGTAGGAGAAGATGAATCTTTAGAAGATGCAATCTCTGTTACAGTTATTGCTACTGGTTTTGATGTAGAACAACAAGATGAAATAGTAAATACAGAAACCAAGAAAATAATTCATACGCTTGAGGATGAACAAAGAGCAACTACACAAGATTTATCTCCTAAATCTACAGGGAAAATTACTCCTATAAGTGCTCCGATTCCTAAAAAAGAAATTGAAGAAGCAAAGATTATAAAGCACAAATTAATTGAAGAGGAAGAAGTAGAAGATATTTTGATACCTACAACAGATTTGCTAAAAAATATAGATGTGTCTTATGAAGTAGTAGAACCATTTTCTTCTAATGATGACTTTGTGATTATAAATGCACAAGATATCATTAAGCAAATAGAAGTTAATGATGAGAAAGAGATTCACATACAAGAAGAAAAAGAAGATCAATTTGCATTGGCGTTTGATATGCCTGTAGAAAATACAAAAGAACCAGAACAACCTATAATTTCAAATGATTCAGTTTCTGAGCAGAAAAAAACACAAGACGAACAGCCTATAGTTTTTGATCTGAGTGATGATATCATGGATATGGAGGTTAAGGATCCTATAGAGGTAGTTCCTGTGGGAGAAACTGTATCAGAAGGTGTGCGTAAATATAGTCTGGAAGATTATATGGAAGAGGAGAAGAGATTGACAGATGCAAAACCAACAGAGGTTGAAGAACAAGACGAAGAAATTCTTTTAGAAAAGAAAATTATTACTCCAACTCCTGAGGTAGAAAAAAGTGAAGATGTAGATCCTATGAATCAACCTATTTCTGAAACTTTAAAAGCAAGAGCAGCAGAACGTAGAGCTAAGATGAAGGAGTTTAATTATAAGTTTAGAAATAGTTCTTCTAATATAGATGATATAGAAAAAGAGCCTGCATATAAGAGAGCAGGGATAGATGTAGATGCAAAACCAGATGATTCTGGTTTGTCAAGAACATCTTTAGGAACAGATGGTAATGATGATATACAATTGCGTAAAAACAATTCTTTTTTACATGATAATGTAGATTAGATTAAGTATCTACATAAGGAAACTATAATAGGTAAAAGGTTGAAAAACCTATAAAAATAAATAGAACTAAACCGATAATCTATCCGTAGAGTATCGGTTTATTTTTTATCTTCGCAATCCAGAATGATATAATAATTTTAAACCCAAAAGGTGATGAGTTTACAGCAAGAAGTAATGACAGCGATGAAAGAAGCAATGAAAGCTAAAGATACAAATGCTTTGACCTCATTGCGAGCTATAAAATCAGCCATTTTATTGGCTCAGACAGAAAGTGGAGCAAAAGAAGAGTTGACAGAAGATCAGGAATTAAAATTATTACAAAAACTGGTAAAGCAAAGAAAAGATAGTGCTGTTATTTTTGAAGAGCAAGGGCGTAATGATTTGGCAGAACCAGAATTGGCTCAAGCAAAGGTAATTGAGAAATTTTTGCCAGAGCAATTGAGTGAAGAAGAGATAGAAAAAGTAGTAGTAGAGGTTATCGCTTCTACAGGAGCAGAAGGAATGAAAGATATGGGTAAGGTGATGGGAGCAACAAGTGCAAAATTAGCAGGAAAAGCTGATGGAAAAACAATTTCTACTATAGTAAAGAATAAATTATCATAATTATAACAAATCGGCCGCGTGGCGCAACTGAATAGCGCATCAGATTTCGGCTCTGAGGGTTGGGGGTTTGAATCCCTCCGCGGTCACTGGGGAGGGCAAGTATTTTTTACTTGTCCTTTTTTATTTAATATTTAATATTCAGTTAATTAGATCGACCTCTAAGGTTTGACGTTTTTATAAAAAATTGAAACCTTTAAATATTGTAATTTTAAGTTTTTGTTTTTAAGTTTTTGTTTTTTAGTTTATTAAGGGGTTTGTGTCTTGTTAAGAGGTAATAGCTAGATAACTTATCTTTTTAAATCACATAATATAATAGAGCAAAGGCAATGTAAATTTATATCTATTAGCTATATTCTATAATACGACTTAACTAGTTATCTTTGTTTTAAAACAAGTGCAAATGGTACCAGAATTTTTCACAGAATTTTTCAAAAGCCTAGATGAATTGGGTCGTGAGACCGTAATTAGGGAGCTATTATCTATGGTCGATCCTTCAGAGCCTGACTTGTATACTGTTCATTCCGAGGTGCAACAAATCCAGTCACTACATTGCCCTAATTGTCAAGACATCGATATCCGTGCAAATGGCAAGGCTAATGGTGTGCAACGTTATTTTTGTAAATCGTGCAAGAAGTATTTTAGGGAAACTACAGGTAAAGTTACTTTTGGTTTAAAAAAGGGGAACTTGCTTAGTGTTTATTTGTACCATATGCTATTAGGCAATTCGATAAAGAAATGTGCTGAACAGACAGGTATCTGTCTCCAAACTTCATTTGACTGGCGGCATAAGATATTAAGTGCCTTTGAAGGGGCTGTTCCTGATGGTTTTGAAGGTATTGTAGAGAGTGATGATATTTTCTTTCTTGAATCTGGCAAAGGAAACAGGGAATTACCTAGAAAAGCTCGTAAGCGTGGAAGTAAAGCATCAGTAATGAACAGGTTGCTG
>NZ_PGUB01000022.1:0-53958 GCF_002924285.1 Aquimarina sp. I32.4
ATCAGGTTTGGATTTGACAGTTGCAACTATGGGGCGTATCAAGAAAAGTGATATACAAAAGGCTATTGGAGATCGCACTAATACAAGCCAGACGATTCTTTGCAGTGATGCTCATGTGAGCTATAAAGGCTTTGCCAAAGACCAAAACATAGAACATCATCCACTCAAAGGAATTATAAAACAACGGGTAAAAGACAAAATATACCATATACAACATGTCAATTCTACCCACAATAGAATAAAAAAATGGATTGATAATGCTTTTTGGGGTGTAGCCACTAAATACCTGCAGCAGTACCTAAATTGGTTTAAACTCAAAGAGCAACTCAAAAACAATAAGGATAAGGCGCTGCTATTTGTACAAAAAACTGTCCTAGATGTTAACGCTATAAAGAATTACAGAAATATCGAAGCACAATATCAAAAACTAATATCAACGCAATTATAAACTAGAGCCTAAATATTTTAAACTTATAAAAACTATTGCAGAAGAAGGGAATATTGTTAACTCATCGGCAAAATTATTTTTAACACAATCGGCATTGAGTCATCAATTACGGGAGTTAGAGGGGCGTTTAGGATTTAAGGTATTTCATAGAACTCGATATAAATGGGAACTTACAGAAGAAGGTATCGCATTATATACATTAGCGGATAATGTATTATCTGTGATTGAAAAAGGTTTTGAAGCAATAGAAGAAATAAAAACAGGATCCAAAGGTACTATTAAGATAAGCACAGAATGTTATTCTTTTTATCATAACATCCCTGGATTTATTCAAAAAATGGGAGTTCTATATCCACAAATAGATGTAGAGTTGATTTTAGAAGCCACACATCAACCTATTACAAAATTAATTTCCTACGATATTGATATAGCGCTGGTTACTTCTGCACCAGTAAATAACCTTTTGTTTAGTAAAAAACTTTTTGAAGATGAAATTTTTGCGGTAATGCATAAAGAACATGTTTTAAGTCAAGAAGCTTATTTAGAACCCAATCATTTTGCCAATATTCATTTGATAATTCATTCTTTTCCCCTAGAATCGGTCTCAGTATATGAGCATTTTCTAAAACCCAATCAGATAACACCACAAAAGATTTCAGCTATTCCTCTTACCGAGGTGTCATTAGAAATGATTAATGCAAATATGGGAGTTATGTGCATGCCAAAATGGGCCTTACAATCTTTGAAAATATCAAAGGACATTGTTTTGAAGAAAATTGGAAAACAAGGGCTCAAAAGAACGCATTATCTTGTAATTAGAGAACAGGATAAGGATAAAAAATATATAAGTGATTTTGTTTTAAATTTTGAAGAAGGTTTTTCTGTTTTTTGAGTTATTTATACTTTCAAAAAGATAGTTGTTTTTATATAAATTATTAAAATATGTAAGACCTTGGGAGCCAAATAATCAACAAAATTGAGTGCCGATTTGTTAATTACTTTGTAAGTAGCATATTTTAATTTAGTTGATGAAAGCTTATATTAGCAAACATTCTACCCAAAATTCTATGAGTAAGGAAACCAAATATACCGAAGACAATATACGATCTCTTGATTGGAAAGAGCATATACGCATGCGGCCAGGAATGTATATAGGAAAACTGGGAGACGGATCTTCTGCAGATGATGGAATTTATATATTAGTAAAAGAAGTACTCGACAATTCGATAGATGAATATGTTATGGGTACAGGTAAAACTATTGAAATCTCAATTCAAGGGGATAAAGTAGTTGTACGAGATTATGGACGAGGGATTCCTCTTGGTAAAGTAGTAGATGTAGTCTCTAAAATGAATACGGGAGGAAAGTATGATTCTCGGGCATTTAAAAAATCGGTAGGTCTTAATGGAGTAGGAACCAAAGCAGTGAATGCTTTATCTGCTTTTTTTAAAGTAGAATCTACTCGTGATGGTAAATCAGCTTCTGCAGAGTTTGAAAAAGGAAACTTAACTAATCAAGAGTTTCTTGATGAAACCTCTAGAAGAAGAGGAACTAAAGTCTCTTTTGTTCCAGATGAAACCATCTTTAAAAACTATAAATATAGAGCAGAATACGTAGCAAAAATGCTTAAAAACTACGTATATCTTAACCCAGGATTGACAATCATTTTTAATGGGGAGAAGTATTTCTCAGAAAATGGATTAAGAGATTTACTTTCTGATACCATTAATGCCGAAGATCGATTGTATGATATTATTCACCTTATAGGTAATGATATAGAAATAGCTATTACCCATAGTAAAACTCAGTATAGTGAAGAATATCATTCTTTTGTCAATGGACAACATACCACTCAAGGAGGAACGCATCAAGCCGCATTTAGAGAAGCAGTAGTAAAAACAATAAGAGAGTTTTATGGCAAAAACTATGAAGCTAGTGATATTCGTAAATCGATCGTATCTGCTATAAGTATCAAGGTTATGGAACCTATTTTTGAAAGCCAGACAAAAACTAAACTAGGGTCTACAGAAATGGGAGATGGGCTACCTACAGTGCGAATTTTCATTAATGATTTTATAAAAACTAAATTAGATAATTTTTTACATAAAAATTCTGACATAGCAGAGAGTATACAACGTAAAATATTACAAGCAGAAAGAGAACGTAAAGATTTATCAGGAATACGTAAACTAGCTAAAGAAAGAGCAAAAAAAGCTAATCTGCATAACAAAAAACTTAGAGATTGTAGGGTGCATCTTACCGATAGTAAGAAAGACCGCAATCTAGAAAGTACTTTATTTATTACCGAGGGAGATTCTGCAAGTGGATCTATCACCAAATCCAGAGACGTAAATACACAAGCCGTTTTTAGCTTACGAGGGAAACCTTTGAATAGCTATAATATGAGTAAAAAAATAGTGTATGAAAATGAGGAGTTCAATCTCCTGCAAGCTGCTTTAAATATAGAAGAATCTCTAGAAGATTTGAGGTATAATAATATTGTAATTGCTACCGATGCAGATGTAGATGGAATGCATATACGATTATTATTAATTACTTTCTTTTTGCAATTTTTTCCTGAAGTAATAAAAGAAGGACATTTATATATACTACAAACACCTTTATTTAGGGTACGTAATAAAAAAGAAACAATTTACTGTTATTCTGAACAAGAAAGAAAAGATGCTATTGTAAAATTATCTGGTAAACCAGAGATTACTCGATTTAAAGGATTGGGTGAGATTTCACCAGATGAATTTGTACATTTTATAGGTGATGATATTCGTTTGGATCCAGTAATGCTAGATAAAGAGAGGTCAATAGAAGAACTATTATCATTCTATATGGGGAAAAACACTCCTCAACGGCAAGAATTTATTATTGATAATCTAAAAGTAGAATTAGATACGATAGAGGAAAAATAATAATATGAATACAAAAAAAAATAGCTTTAAAGTACATAAGAAAGAGAAACTGTATTATAATTGGATGATTGTATTTACAATCCTGTTATGCATTCCTGGGCTTTTATTCCTGCCGTACGTATTACTTATTGCGCTTTTTATTTTTTTTAGTACAGGTGTTTTTATAGGGTATGTTAAAGGAAGTGGTGTGCATGTAACTAAGGATCAGTTCTCAGACTTATATCACATTGTAGAAGAACAATGCAAAATATTATCTATAAAAAATGTACCACAAGTTTATATTTTAGAATCTGGAGGATTACTTAATGCAATGGCCACAAAATTCGTGGGCTCAAATTATTTAATTATTTATAGTGATTTGTATGAAGTAATTCTTGATGGAAGGAAAGATGTGGTAGAATTTATCATTGCTCATGAGCTTTGTCATGTAAAAAGAAATCATGTACACAAAAAAATGTACGTATTCCCATCTTTGATTATTCCATTTTTAGCTTTAGCATACTCACGTGCTTGTGAATACACTTGTGATGCAGTAGGATACGCTATAAGCCCTAGAGGTGCCATTGACGGAATTAAATTATTAGCATCAGGAAAACGTTTATATAAAGAAATGGATACAGATATATACTCAAAACAATTAGAAACAACAGATAGTTTTTGGGTATGGTTTTCAGAAAAACTGTCAACACACCCTCATTTATCAAAAAGGATTACTCCAGAAATGAAACGAGCAAGTTTTAATTCACATCGATATGCAGACAAACAAAAGACAATAGAAGAAAAAAGTAAAGAAACCTCAAGGGTTGAAGTGCAAAATAATACCCCTGAGATGCAAAAAGGTGATACAGAAAGTAAGCTCAAGGGAGATGATTACCAAAGATTTATGCCAAAATTTTAATGTAAATTATAGAAGGATTAAATGTCAGAAGAAAACGAAGAATTATATAGTGATTCGACTTCCGAAGATCACCAACCACAGGAAGTGATTACCAAAGTTACAGGGATGTACAAGGATTGGTTTCTTGATTATGCATCTTATGTTATCCTAGAACGAGCTGTACCTGCTATTGAAGATGGTTTGAAACCAGTGCAACGACGTATCCTTCATTCTATGAAAGATCTTGATGATGGTAGGTATAATAAAGTAGCAAATATAGTGGGACATACAATGCAGTACCATCCACACGGTGATGCAAGTATCGCTGATGCTATGGTGCAAGTAGGGCAAAAAGAATTGCTGATCGATATGCAAGGTAACTGGGGGAACATCCTTACTGGCGATAGAGCAGCAGCCTCTAGGTATATAGAAGCTCGTTTATCTAAATTTGCATTAGATGTTGTCTATAATCCAAAAGTTACTGATTGGCAGTTGTCATATGATGGGCGTAAGAAAGAGCCTATCAATCTTCCTGTTAAATTCCCATTGTTATTAGCTCAGGGAGCAGAAGGTATTGCAGTAGGGTTAAGCACCAAAATTCTTCCTCATAATTTTCTAGAGTTAATTGATGCTTCTGTAAAACATTTACAAGGAAAGAAATTTATTATTTTACCAGATTTCCCTACTTCTGGTATAGCAGATTTTACAAATTACAATGATGGTAGTCGTGGTGGTAAGGTAAGAGTGCGTGCAAAAATTTCTCAGTATGACAAAAATACACTGGTCATTAATGAGATACCTTTCTCTACCACAACAACATCTTTAATTGATTCAGTGCTTAAGGCAAATGAAAAAGGGAAGATAAAAATTAAAAAAATCGAAGATAATACTGCTGCAAAAGTAGAGATATTAATACATCTGCCTTCAGGTATTTCTCCAGATAAAACGATTGACGCTTTATATGCATTTACCAATTGTGAAGTCTCTATTTCTCCTTTAGGCTGTGTTATCGAAGATAATAAACCTAACTTTATTGGGGTGTCAGAAATGTTACGACGTTCTACAGATAATACGCTAGACTTATTAAAGAAGGAATTAGAAATTCAATTAGATGAACTGCAAGAGCAATGGCATTTTGCTTCTTTAGAAAGAATATTTATAGAGAATCGTATCTATCGTGATATAGAAGAAGTAGAGACATGGGAAGGGGTGATTCAAGCAATAGACAAAGGACTGCAACCTCATATTAAACATTTGAAACGAGCAGTTACAGAAGAAGATATTACAAGGCTGACAGAAATAAGGATTAAGCGTATTTCTAAATTTGATATAGATAAAGCGCAACAAAAAATTGAAGCTCTTGAAGAGGATATAGCTCAAATAAAACATCATTTAGAGCATCTTATCGTATTTGCAATAGATTATTTTAAAAGACTTAAGACTACCTACGGAAAAGATAAAGAACGTAAAACAGAAATCAGAATTTTTGATGATATCGAAGCGACTAAAGTGGTTATTCGTAACACCAAATTATATGTAAATAGAGAAGAAGGTTTTATAGGTACGTCATTACGAAAAAATGAATATGTAGCCGACTGTTCTGATATAGATGATATTATATGTTTTACAGCAGAAGGAAAAATGATGATTACAAAGGTTGGGTCAAAAACTTTTATAGGTAAAAATATCATTCATGTTGCTATTTTTAAGAAAAAAGACAAGCGTACTATTTATAATATAATTTATCAAGATGGTAAAGGAGGTGCTTCTTATGTAAAACGTTTTGCTGTTACAGGAGTTACTCGTGATAAAGATTATGATTTAACACAAGGTAAAAAACAATCTAAGATAACATATTTTTCTGCGAACCTTAATGGAGAGGCAGAGGTAATTACTATTTTCTTAAGACAAGCTGGAAGTGTTAAAAAACTAAAATTTGACCTGGATTTTGCAGATTTATTGATCAAAGGTAGAGGGGTAAAAGGAAATATCGTTACCAAATACAATATCAAGAAAATTGAACTAAAAGAACTAGGAGTCTCAACACTAAAGCCTAGAAAAATATGGTTTGATGATTCTGTAAGACGTATAAATGTAGATGGAAGAGGAGAATTATTAGGTGAATTTAGAGGAGAAGACCGGCTTTTGACAATTAATCAAAAGGGTATTCTAAAAACAATTATTCCAGAGGTTACCTTGCATTTTGATTCTGATATGATTGTTTTAGAAAAATGGAATCCAAAAAAACCAATCTCGGCTATTTATTGGGATGGTGAAAAAGAACGTTATTATGTAAAACGTTTCTTGATAGAAAACCCCGAAAAAGAAGAAGCATTTATTACTGAGCATCCAAAATCTTTTCTAGAAGTTGTATCCACAGATTTTAAGCCAATTGCAGAGATTGTTTTTGTAAAAATAAGAGGGAAAGATCAACGCCCCAATGAAGAAATAAACCTTGAAGAATTTATTTCGATAAAAGGATCTAAGGCTATTGGAAACCAATTAACTACTCATAAAGTGAAACAAATTAATTTATTAGAATCGTTACCTTATGAAGAACCAGAATCATTACCAGCAGAAGAGATAGAGGTTGTAGAAGAAGAAAATATTTCTGTATCAGAATCTGATAATTCAGAAAAAGAATCGGATAATGATTCACCTACTTTATTTTAGTATTTTAATGTAATAAATATATGGACTAATAAATGATTTAATACGTGACCAAGTTTATTAAAAAATATATAGATGTAGAACACATCGAGGGTATCATTTTGTATGTATTTGTTATCTTTTTGATAACCTGGGGAATTTCTCAGGTAGTCAAATGGTTGCTTGTATTGTTCTTAAATAGACAACAAAAACAAGGCAGATATAATGTAACTAAATTGAAATTTGTAAAAAATTCTATTCGATTTATACTTTTTATGATTGCTTTTGTAATTATTATGGGGACTGTCCCATTTTTAAGAAGACAAGCAACCTTTATATTTTCTGGAGCAGGTATTCTTGCTGCTATTATTGGTTTTGCGGCACAAGCAGCCATTTCTAATTTGATAGCTGGAGTATTTATTGTATTGTTCGAGCCTTTTAGAATAGGGGATTATATTAAGCTAGATACAGAACGTGTTGGTATTGTGATAGATATAACGTTACGACATACGGTTATTAATACTTTTGAAAATAAGAGATTAATTATACCGAATTCTCTTATAAGCACAGAATCTATACTTAATCATACAATAGAGGATAGTAAAGTACTTAGTTTTAATAATTTTAAAATTGGATTAAATGCAGATATCGATGTAGTTCGTAAAATTATTATAGAAGAAGCATTACAATTAGAGTTTATAGCACATATAGAAAATAAAAAATCACCAGAAGTTAGGGTGATCGATGTACATGAATCTTATATTCATGTAAGAGCATATGTATGGATATCAGAGCCTTTTCAGGAGTTTAAAATGAAATGTAAACTTAAAGAGAGGGTACAGAAACGTTTTATTAATGAGAAAATAGAAATGCCGATACCTCTTCGTAAAATAATAAGTGAAGAATAAAATTTACTCTAATTTTTATTCAATTCTATACTAAGATTTTTTTACATATTTTGTGAGAATTACAATATGTTGCCCATTTACACGACCTTCAATATGTTCTGCATTATCGTGAACTAATGAAATATTTCTAACTGCAGTACCACGTTTGGCAGTAAAATTAGCTCCTTTTACATCTAAATCTTTAATTAAAACAACAGAATCTCCTGCTTGTAGAGTAACACCATTGGCATCAAGATGTTTTATAGTGTCCTCTTGGTCATCACCTTCTCCTGTAGCATTTGCCCAAGTTAGCATATCTTCATCAAGGTAGAGCATGTCTAATAAATCTTGAGGCCACCCCTCTGATTTTAATCTGTTTAGCATTCTCCAAGCCATTACCTGTACAGCAGGAACTTCGCTCCACATGCTGTCATTAAGGCAACGCCAATGATTTGCGTCTATTTTACCAAGGTTTTCTATTTGTTCCAGACAAACTTGAGAAATTAAAATATGAGAATCTAAATCTGATCCAGGTGATTTTGGAACTTCGTACACCTTTAAGTTCTCTGTATCTCCTGATAGCTCACATACAGATCCACTACGTTTGTTTAATTCTCTTTCTAAGTTCATTATACTACTTAAATTTGATCAATAATTTATTATTACAAAAATGCATCAAAATTTATTATTATGACAGCACATTATATTGTTTTTGAGAGAAAAATCTAGTTATCGTTCGCTAGGGTCTTCTATTTCATTTTCCTGTAAAGGATTTTTTGTAAAAGGAAATATAAATTGAGGTATAAATCCTTTAGGGAATTTTGCTTCACCCAATCCTGTACTTTCTGGCCATGTATCTCCCATAGGGTAATAGGTGCCAAACAACATATCTATAAAAGGGAAATGAATAGCAAAATTCTTGTCATATGCCTTTGGATCAGCAGAGTGATGCCAATGGTGATACTGTGGAGTTACAAATATGTATTTGAAAAAACCAAAATTAATTCTAGTGTTTGAATGTGCTAATACCGCTTGAATCGAGACAATAACTATATATGTTGTAAAAACAGGGGTGCTAAATCCAAATACATAAATAGGTAAGAAAGAAATAGCACGTACTACAATCAAATCCAAAAAATGAGTTCTTGATCCTGCAAGCCAGTCAATATCTTTTGTAGAATGGTGTACTGCATGAAAACGCCATAAAAAAGGGAGTTTATGAAAAAAATAATGCCCAGTCCATTGAAATAGATCAGAAACAAATAGAGCCAAAAATAATTGAGGAATAAACCAAATTGATTGTACCCAAGAATGAAATCCTCCTAAACCTATTCCTGAAAAAGCTACTACGGCAGGTAATTGTACCAAAACTCCTGTGACCTGAATAAGTAAATGACCAATAATAAAATAAACCAAATCTGTTCTCCACTCTGGATGAAACTTAGTTTGATTGGTTCGTTTTGGTAAAAACAATTCAATAGGAATAAATATAAACGCAGAGATTAATATATCAAGAAGAAGCCAATCTAGCCCAATAGTAAAAGATTTATAGTCAATATCTTGGTGCTCTGGCAATCCATTACCAATAAGTATGGTTCCTCCAATGATAAGAATAGCTAAAAAACCAAGTTTGGTTTTTTTACTCAGAACAAAACTTGTCAAAGCAAATCCAAAAGATAATACGAGTAACCCCAAAAGAACCCATTTTATATGTTTTGGGGTATATAGTTTCCTAAAATCAGCAGTGGTAAGATATTCAGGAAAATATGCACAGATTACAGAACCAAAGCAAACAATTGCTAAGAAAATAGAGATATAACCACTAATTTTACCTTCTCCTATTATTAGTCTTTTATTTTGATTCATTCAATTATTTTATAATAGTATTACATTTATACATAATCTTATATGTATTTGACAAATCTATGATTTATTGCTCTTGGGTTTTCTTTTTTCTTTTCTTACGCAATTTAAAATTCAAAAACTCGATAAATAAAGAAAAAGCAATAGTAAAATATAGATATCCTTTTGGAATCACACCAACTTCGCTTTCAAAAATTTGTAAATGAGCTAAATGTGCTGCCTCTGCAATTAACATAAACCCTATAAGTATTAAAAAAGAAAGACCAAGGATTTGTACAGAAGGGTGTTTGTTTACAAAACGTCCAACAGGAGTAGCAAATATCATCATTATAAGTACAGATACAATTACAGCAATAATCATTATAATCAAAGCATCATTTGGATTATCACTTAGCCCATTGGTCATCCCGACAGCAGTAAGGATAGAATCAAAAGAAAAAACAACATTGATCAATGTAATTTGTAGAATGGCATTAGATAATGTCGATGAACTTTTTGCTTGTATTTCTTTTTCTTCTTCTCCTTTTTCGTCTACTTTTTCATGTATTTCGTGCACACTCTTGTATAGAAGAAAAATTCCACCACCAAACAAAATCAATGACTGTCCGCTTATACCAGCTTCTATCCAAGGTAGATCAATATGCCAGAAAGGAGCTTCCATAGCAACCAACAATGATATTCCGAATAAAAGAACCACCCGCATTATCATAGCAAGGAACAACCCTATACTTGTCGCCTTTTTTTGTTGTTGATCAGGGAGTTTGCTAGAGGCCAATGAAATAAAAATGATATTGTCTATACCCAATACAATTTCTAAAAAAGTAAGTGTTAATAGGGCGACCCAAGCATCAGCTGATGTGAAAATTTCTAACATTATTTTATTTTTTTTGCAGTTCCACGTTGTTTGTTATTTGCACCTACCATTCCATACTCAAAGGTGTAAATATTTTTGTCGGTAGTTAAGATTTTCATATGTATTGCTTTTCTTTCTGCCATATTTTTTGGGTGTATTTTTTTCACAATATACTCACACTCGTTGATCCATCGTATAGACGAAGTATCACTTTTTCCCTTAAAAAAATCAATCTCGATGGTATTGTTACGTATAAAAGTAGTTTTTACCAATTCTCCATCAAGGAAAGCTTCAAACTCAAAGGTCCCTGTGTGAAAATTAGAACAATCCCGTTCTTGTTTATAACAACTACAAGCTAGAACAAATAATAACAGTAAAGCAATGTGCTTCATAAAATCTTTAAATAAGCAACGAAAATAAATCTATTTCTAGAAAGTTAATAAATATAAGAAAGAAAAATATCAAGTTTTTTTCATTTGATAGGAGCTAAAGGTACCATCTGCATAAAAAAACACGATTTTTTCAATTTTTTGTTCTGTAGAGATGATGGCGCTAGATAATTTTTTTTCTGACGTAGTTAAATCCTCGCTCTTAATTTCTTCAGCAGGAGGATGCGTAAATAAATCTTGTGCAGTAGTAACTGTAGAATTTTTCTCAGGAATTGGAGCAGAAGGAGGAACTTCGACAGGATTATTTTGAGTTTTAGGAAAAGTACCTTTACCATATAGTAACCATTGTAAATCTACATCTGAATATGCATCTACAATTTTCATAACAAAATCAAGACTAGGTTTATTTCTACCACTAAGAATATGTGAGATAGAAGAACGACCTACTCCCATATAATCTGCAAAAGATGAAGCAGATATTGCATAGTGATTCATTATTTTTTGGATCCTATTTCCAAAATCTATATTGTTTACCATTGTAAACTGTTTAAAAAAGATTAGACTTTACAAAAGTAAACAAAATAGATTAAAAGTAAGGTTTACATTTGTAAACCTTAACGTTTTTAATTAAAGTTTGGTTTTAAATAAAACCACTTAATATACTAATAATCAGTAACTTAGATATAATTATCTTTGATCTGTAAATATTTGTTAATAAACTGTATACATCTGGAAAGAAGAAGAAATAACTTGTATACCGATGTAAACAGACTCTTTAAAAAACTTTGTTTACAAATGTGAAAGAGTAGTTGTTACATTTGTAAATTCTACTTGTGTTTACAACTGTAATTATTACTCCTCTTTTGTTATGAATCTTCAGCAAACTATAGTAATTTCGTAGTTTTATAAAACTAAATATGGATATTACTATTTTACAAAACTGGTTTACAAACTATAAAGAATCATCCTTATCAGGACGTTATATAACTCAGGATCAACTTATACCTTTATTAGCACAGTTGTCTTCTAAAGCTAAAATTAAAAAAATTGGGTTTTCTGAGAATAATGCACCTATACATCTTATTACAATTGGTAATGGCCCCAAGAAGCTTTTATTTTGGTCTCAAATGCACGGTAATGAGTCTACAACTACAAAAGCCGTTTTTGATGTATTAAACTTACTTACTGATTCCTCAAATGAGTTGACAGAGCAAGTTTTAAAAGAATGTACATTATATATAATCCCAATATTAAGTCCCGATGGTGCAAAAGCATATACTAGGCTTAATTATAATGATGTAGACCTAAATAGAGATGCTCAAGAGAAAACTCAAAAAGAAAGCGCTGTATTTTTTAACTTATATACAGAAATAAAACCTGATTATGCATTTAACTTACATGGTCAGCGTACTATTTTTAGTGCAGGAGAGACTAATAACTCAGCTACAGTCTCATTTTTATCACCAGCAGGTGATAATAACCGGTCTATAACTAGGAGTCGTAAGATTGCTATGGAGATTATAGTAGAAATGAATTCTGTATTGCAAAAATGTATTCCTAACAAAATAGGACGTTATGATGATAGTTTTAATTTAAATTGTGTAGGTGATACCCTTGTTAGTTTAGAAATACCTACTATTCTCTTTGAAGCAGGACATGTTCCAGATGATTATGATCGTGAAATAACACGAGAGTATATATTTTATTCTTTGGTTACTTCTATTAAATATATCAGTGATACAGATGTTACAGGAGAGGGATATGAGGGCTATTTTTTAATTCCAGAAAACAAAAAATGTTTTTATGATATAATTATAAGAGATGTAATACTAGAAGGAGAAAATGTTGATATAGCAGTTCAATACAAAGAAATATTGATAGAAAATAATGTGAAATTCGCACCAAGAGTTGCTGAAATTGGTGATCTTCAAAAATTTTATGGGCATAAGGAGATTATTGGCAAAAAAAGGACGATATATAACGAAAACGTTACAGTAGAGATAGTTCCAGAGGCCGAGCTGTTAAACTTTTACTTAAATTCTGAATTATTCTTAGTATAATCAATAAAAAGTTGAAATAAAGTATGTGAAGACTCTATTTTTCTGCTAAATTTGTAATGTAAATAATCGGGAAAAATAATAAACACACTATGGCAAAGTTTAAATTAGACGAGGTTGATCATCAAATACTGGATATGTTGATAGAAAATACACGTACACCTTTTACTGATATCGCAAAGAAATTATTGATTTCTGCAGGTACAGTACATGTACGAGTTAAAAAAATGGAAGAAGCAGGTATTATTGAAGGGTCTTCGCTAACATTGGACTATCAAAAATTAGGATATTCATTTATAGCATATGTTGGTATTTATCTTCAGAATACTTCACAAACCAAATTTGTTTTAGAAAGAATAAACGAAATACCATTTGTTACGGTTGCTCATATCACTACAGGAAAGTTCAATATTTTTTGTAAAGTAAGAGCTAAAGATACAAACCATGCAAAAGATATTATCTTTAAACTTGATGATATTGATGGAGTATATCGTACAGAAACAATGATTTCACTAGAAGAGAGTATTAATGATAAGAAACGATTAATGCATTCTATTTTTCAGGACTTATAAAGGGATATACTCTTACCATATAGAAAAACCCTTTAAGAAAAACTCTTAAAGGGTTTTTTTTCTTAAAAGAATTCCGTTTTAATGCAGAATTTATAGAGTTATAAAAAGCATATTTATTAACCAAATAAACCAAGTACCACCACACCAATGGCTAGAAAACCAAAAATCGAACGTTTTAATGAGAATGTTCTTGCAAAGTACCAGATATACAATAGTATATTTATCACATTACCTTTTGACACCATAACGAATACAGGTGTTTTATTACCTCTCTTTAAAGAAGTATGCGAAAAAGGATATGAAGAACATAAAAACCCTACAGAGATTGTAGAACATTTTTTTGCATCATATCAGGATAATCCATCTTCTAAAGAAAAACATGAACTGCTGTTTAGATTTATTCAATATATAGAAAGACAAGTAGTATTATTTGACGCTATAGAAGATGCTGCTTTTCCTGTAGTGAATAATATGGATGGTAGAGGAACTCTCAGAAGTATAAAAGAAGAAGCTCAAGCCAAGGGACAATTAGAAGAACTTAAGGATTATTTAAGACGTTTTAAAATTCGCCCTACACTTACAGCGCATCCCACGCAATTTTATCCAGGAACAGTTCTAGGGATTATACATGACCTAGATGCAGCAATTCGTGATAATGATTCATCTAGAATAAAAAAATTACTAGCTCAGTTAGGTAAAACTGCTTTTTTTAAGAAAGAAAAACCGACACCTTATGATGAGGCTGTAAGCTTGATTTGGTATTTAGAAAATGTCTTTTATCATTCAGCAAGTACTATTTATAATTATATACAACAAAATATTTTTGAAGGAGAGGATCTGGAAAACGATTTGATCAACCTTGGGTTTTGGCCTGGTGGAGATAGAGATGGGAACCCTTTTGTAACTACAGAGATTACCTTGAAAGTTGCCAAGAGATTGCGTAAAACTATTTTGATAAATTATTATAGAGATATAAGAAGGTTGAAACGTAGAATTACCTTTGGTAATCTTCAAGATAAAATTACAGTGCTTGAAAACGCACTCTATGATAATTTTTATTATGCAAAAACAGCAGAGCCTTTATCGATAGAGACATTGATGAATGGGCTACTAGAGATCAAAAAAGAGTTAATAGTAGAGCACCAGTCATTATTTCTTGAAGATTTGCAGGATATGATTAATAAGGTGAAGATCTTTGGCTTTCACTTTGGGACATTAGATATCAGACAAGATTCTAGAGTTCATCATAAAGTACTCACAGAGATTGTACAAAAAACAAATGCATTGGGATTAGGTTTTTTTCCTGACAATTATGAATCTCTTTCAGAAAAAGAACAAATAGAAGTACTTTCTAAAGTAAAAGGAAAGCTTGACCCCTCAGTCTTTACAGAAGATATTGCAAGGGCCACCATAGAATCTATTTATGCTATTAAAACGATTCAACAAAATAATGGAGAAAGAGCAGCAAACCGTTACATTATTAGTAATAATGGTGATGTATTGAATGTAATGGAAACCTTTGCTATGATCCGCCTTTGTGATTGGGAACAACCTACTGTTGATGTAATTCCTCTTTTTGAAACAGTACCTGATTTGCTAGTCGCACATGAGGTAATGGAGTCACTATATAGTAACCCTATTTATATGGATCACCTTAAACGTCGTGGTATGAAACAAACCATAATGCTTGGTTTCTCTGATGGTACCAAGGATGGAGGATATCTGATGGCTAATTGGGGAATTTTTAAAGCAAAAGAAGCTTTAACAGAAGTTTCTAGAAAATATAATGTAAAAGTTATCTTTTTTGATGGTAGAGGAGGACCACCAGCACGAGGTGGAGGTAACACAAATCAATTTTATGCTTCTCTTGGGCCTACTATTGAGGATGAAGAGATACAACTTACTGTACAAGGGCAAACGATTAGTTCAAATTTTGGAACATTGGATTCCTGTCAATATAATTTAGAACAATTATTAGGGGCTGGAGTAGAAAATGAGCTGACTAATAATGAAGGAAATCTTTTCTCTATAGAGAATAAAGAAACTATGCAAGAACTTGCAGATATAAGCTATCAAACTTATGTCGATTTTAAAAACCATCCTAAGTTTCTTCCTTATTTAGAATATATGAGTACCTTAAAATATTATGGGAAAGCAAATATAGGGAGTCGACCATCAAAACGAAGTAAAAGTGAAAGCTTAGATTTTGGAGACCTAAGAGCAATCCCATTTGTAGGAAGTTGGAGTCAATTAAAACAAAATGTACCTGGTTTTTATGGGGTAGGAACGGCTCTAAAGGTGTATGAGGATAGAGGAGAATTTGATAAAATAACTACATTGTATAAAGAATCTCCTTTTTTTAGAGCATTGATAGGTAATAGTATGATGAGTCTTACCAAATCATTTTTTGAATTAACCTCTTATATGAAGGAAGATGAAGAATACGGGGCTTTTTGGGATATTATTCATAATGAATATCTATTGACTAAGCGTTTGTTACTCAAATTAACAGGATATTCTGAATTGATGCAAAATGAACCAGCAGGAAAAGCATCGATAGATATTAGAGAAAATATTGTATTACCATTGCTTACAATACAGCAATATGCGCTAAAGAAAATTCAGGAAATGAGTAAAGACAAGGATGCAGATCCAGAAATTTTAGCGATTTATGAGAAAATGGTAACCCGTTCTCTATTTGGAAATATAAATGCAAGTCGTAACTCTGCATAGGTAGAAATATGATTTACTCATTAAGTGAGATTTTAATGCTCCAAAGCTTGCTTCGAAATTAAAGGTTTATTTCAAACAAATACTTTGCGGACTTACCCCAAAGTAGTTTATTTATGAATATATTGAGACTAATCATGACTAGTCTCAATATATTTGATTAATATAATTTCAAAAAATAAGGCGTATGCAACAAATCATTTTACCAGATCTAGAACAAAAAGAATTTAGTTCTTATTATGGTACCTATATTAATAAAGTAGCACACGAGAATATTATAAAAGGATTAGAAATTGGTAAAAGAAATTTTATTGATTTTGTACAATCTATTCCTGAAGAAAAATTGACCCATGCATACGCAAAGGATAAATGGACTTTGGCAGAAGTTTTTGTACATATTATTGATACCGAAAGAATATTTGCGTATCGTGCATTACGTTTTGCTAGAAATGATAAAACGCCAATTACAGGATTTGAGCAAAACGATTATGTGCCATACTCTAATGCAAATACGTATAGCAAAGAGGATATAATTTTTGATTTTGAAGCTGTACGCAATAGCTCTATTTCATTATTTAATAGATTTACAGATGATATGTTAGGTAGAATAGGTGAGGCGAGTGGTGGCCCTATGAGTGCTAGAGCAGCTGGTTATATTATGTCTGGGCATCAGATTCACCATTTTCAGGTAATAAAAGAAAGGTACTTGTAGTTTTATAAAATCTTTAGAGGTAGGTTTTGAAGGTTTAAATTACACCTATAATTTTTAATTATATAACAGAATCTTTATGCAGTGATTATTGTATAAAGATTTTAAGATATTTATATAATATATTTAATGGGTTTTTCACTGATAACCGTGTAAAACAAATAGTTTATAGTTTTTATCTTTGTAAGATGAGATATAAGTATTTGATATTAATCGCCTTTTTTATAGTTAGTATTAAAATACGATCACAAGTACCTATCATAGCTACAGCATGGAAAGATCAAGTAACAAGTTATGAAGAATTAGTACCAATTGACAAAAATAACTTCTTACAATACGACTATTCATCAATTTTTTCTAATCAAAATAGATTTAAAGGTGATTTATGGTCTTCTTATATAGGTGTTTTTGGACCAAAAAATACCAGAATTGAATTTCATTTACAAGCAATTAAATCTACTGATGAAACCTATCAAATAAAAGGGTTTAGTAAACTAGGAAAGAACATTCGATCTCTTGAAGGGTTATTTAAAATAAAGAACTTTTTTAAAAGTGAAAACAGAGACATATGTTTCATGTTATTTGAATATAATCTCAAGGAACCAGGAGATAGAAATGGAGATGGGTATTTTACAGGAATTGGAAGTATCGTTTTTCAAGTTAGTGATAATGATAATACTGTTAATATTTTTTGGGCTGCTTCTGGAGAACTTAGAAAATATAACAATGTCTTTGCTGGTACCTGGAATAGATATAACTCTAAAGTTTCTAGAGAATGTGTTTTTTCTTTTAGTCCTACTGGTTTTGCACAACTTCCATTTCGAGAGTATTTTTATAAAGAGTTTGAAGAAGATGATGAGTGTAAATGTAATTATGACATTAAAGAAGAATTTATGAAATACGGTTGGGAAGGTTATTATGGTGGGAGCAAAGATGATTGGTGGTATGATTTAGAGGTCTTTTTTGAATGAGCATCAACTTATGACAGTTATAGAAAAAATGCTATCCTGTCATTATTTATTATGAAAAATGATAACAAAAATTAAAATAATAACTTTTATTTCTCTTTTTTTTAGCTGTAACTTGACTAATAGTGTTCAGAAAATGAATGATACTTCAGACATGAAGAACTTTACCAATATATCAGATATAATAAGTATTACAGAATTTGAAAAAATCAAAACATTTATACTTACAAAAGGAGATAGAATGTTTTATCGAAGTTTTGATAGTAACAACCCTCATTTTAAGTTTACAAATTTTGATGTATTCATGGGGGCTGATATTGGACAAGCTAATATAAATAATGATCCTACTATTTCAGATTTTAATGAACTTACAATAGTAGATAGGAATGCTGATATTACATATTGTCATATTGTGATTGTGAGAAAAGGGGACTTAAAAGCTCAAAAAGCGTGGATTATAAAGGGAATGAAAGAAGAACAAGTGTATCTCGTAGATGTTTATAGTAAAGGAGTAGAATTGATGCTAAATAATCTACCAAACTACTTAAAAAAAATAAAAAAAGAAATAGCTACTCACTAATAAAAAGTATAGTAATATTATGCGTTACTATCAAAAATAAGTAGAATTAAAAAAAACAGAATAATAAAACTTATTTTGAATTGACTTTTTTAATGTTGACAAAGACTCTTAAATGTATCCATAGTGTTATTTAGACCTGCTTGTTAAATAAGGGTAATTTTCTGATAGTCCTAAGAGAATAGAATATGGATTTTGTATTGTTTTACAGGCCCCGATAATTGATTTTATAGTATTCAATAGGCTTAAAATAATTGAATGTTTTTTATAAAACATCGACCAACGTTTTTGGGTCTAATTCATGTCCTCCAGCATGAGTTGTAAACTTAATCTGAGGTAGTATTTCTTGTAACCTTCTGATTTGGTTTTTTACTTTAACAATCTCAAAATATGGGTCTTTTTCTCCAAGGATATGAGTCACTTTTGTATCACGGGACATAAAAGTAAAATCCTCTTTAGATAATTCTTTAGGAAACCCACCAGATATCATAACTAGAGCATCACAATGTATTTTACGGCTGCACACCCATCTACTAGCAATACTTACTCCCTGTGAATATCCTAGTACAACCAATTTTGTGTCCTCAGGGATTTTTTCTGAAGCTATAAGAGCATCTATATACCGTAACACATTCTCGGTATCAGATTGTGTGTTTTCTTTTGTTAGCCAACTAGAACCTACACGTCTATATGCATTGTCTTTATAATATTTTGAAGGAGCCTGTGGAGCAATAATATAATTTTCTTCTTTGTCTAATCCGTCAAAAAATCTGATAAAATAGCGACTTAGATACCCTATACCATGAAAAACTAACCAAACTGTTTTTGTAGTATCCTGTAAGTTATTTAAAGAAGAATAAGTATTTGTTGTACTATATGTAATTTCCTTTTCAGTAGTATTCATCTGGTATTAATAAAAATATTTTTATTCAAAGACCCGCAAGATATTTTGTTTTTTTATTATAAAAAATAAGAACACCAAAAAAATAAATGAAGCATACTATAGAAAAAGGTAAAGAGATAAACTAATTAGGAGATTTCTTTTAAGAATCACTGTTGAATAATAATAAAAATAACTAGATCAGATAACAAAAGATGCTGGAGTTAGAATTATTAAAACTCATTGTATATTTTTGTTTCAAATTTTTTTGAAGCTTATGGAGTTAACTCAATCAGAAATATTGGAATTATGTGCCAATATGTGTAAAAATACTTTGATGGAAACTTTAGAGATTTCCTTCTGTGAAGTAGGAGATTCTTATTTGGTAGCCAAAATGCCAGTAACCTCAAGGGTATATCAACCAGATGGAGTTTTACATGGTGGAGCTATGGTTGCCTTAGCAGAAAGCGTAGGTAGTGCTGCTTCTTATGTTTTTATGGATAATAAGGAGTTATATATACGAGGAATAGAAATATCTGCAAATCATGTAAAGAGTGTAAAAGATGGATATGTTTATGCAAAAGCAGAAGTGTTACACAAAGGCCGTACCACTCAGCTTTGGGATATCAAAATACGCGATGAAGAAGATAATTTGGTATCAATAGTAAAGTTAACAACTATTGCACTTCCTAAAACGAAGTAGTATGGAGATAAAAAATGTGTATACCAAGATTCAGCAACAATTGGATCTACAATTACCATTTGTAGCATATCAAAAAGCAAATACGCATTCATTACAGGTTTTTCTTCAGGAAGATAGTTTATTGTATGAGGTAAAAGGAGGGACTGATTCAGGATTTGTTTTTGCTCCTTTTGATAGTATTCATAAGAAAGTATTAATACCATCACAAAAAAGTACATCCTATACTGTAAATACCACTGATCAAACACATAATGATCATGTAGGTAAATCTCATTTTTTACCAGAACATGATATCGTATTAGTATCGATCAAGGAAAATCATAAACAACTGGTAGCACAAGGAAAAGAAGCAATAAAAGCAGGTGTTTTTGAAAAAGTAGTATTATCTCGTAGAGAAGAAATAGATACTTCGATTACAGAAAATCCACTACAATTGTTTAAAAAACTACTGTTTACCTATCCCAAAGCTTTTGTTTATATCTGGTATCACCCTCAAATAGGTTTATGGTTAGGAGCCACTCCAGAAACTCTGATAAAAGTAAAAGATCATAATTTTTCTACAATGGCTTTGGCAGGAACACAACCATTTATAGATACAATAAATGTAGATTGGGGTGCTAAGGAATTGGTAGAACAGGAAATGGTTACAACTTATGTAATCAAAGAATTATCTACAGTAGTTAAAGATATAGAGTATTCAGAAACATATACGGATAAAGCTGGTACATTATTACATCTGCGTACAGATATCAATGGTATTTTGAGTGATACAGATACTACTATAGAAAATATAATTAATGTTTTACATCCAACTCCCGCTGTTTGTGGGCTTCCAAAAAATGAGGCGAAATCTTTCATTCTTAAAAAGGAAGGATATGATCGTAAATATTACACGGGCTTTTTAGGAGAACTCAATATAAAAAAGGAAGGAAAGGTAATGTCTGAGATATTTGTAAATCTTCGATGTATGGAAATAGAAAAAAATAAAGCAATTTTATATGTAGGAGGAGGGATAACAAAAGACTCTGATCCAGAGAAAGAGTGGGAGGAGACTGTAAGAAAAACAGAAACCATGAAAAAGGTTTTGTTTTAAATTCTTTAAAAACCTAATGTGACTTTTAGTATGATATCGTAATTTAGCCCTTCTAATGAAGAAACGCTTATATTCAAAAATTCCTTTAGCTCAATCTATAGTTGCCTTATGTGAGGCAAAAGGAATTAACCATATTGTTATTTCTCCGGGATCTCGTAACGCACCTTTAACTATTGGTTTCAGTGAGCACCCTAATATGCATTGTTACAGCGTTGTAGATGAAAGATGTGCTGCTTTTTTTGCATTGGGGATAGCACAACAAATACAACAACCAGTTGCTCTTGTATGCACTTCAGGAAGTGCTTTATTGAATTATTACCCAGCCATTTCAGAAGCATTTTATAGTGATATTCCTTTGGTAGTTTTGAGTGCAGATCGACCTATAGAAAGGATTGATATTGGTGATGGTCAAACAATTCGTCAAAAAAATGTTTTTGCAAATCATATTTTATACTCTGCCAATTTATACTCAGAAATAGTTGCAGAAACCACAATAAATGATCAAAAAGTAAAACAAAAGCAAAGAGAAGCTCAAAAACATAATGAGAGAGAAATTAATCTAGCATTAAATAAAGCTGTCAAAGAGAAAGGACCAGTACATATCAATATTCCTTTTTATGAACCATTATATGATAAGCTGGATACACCCACAGTGACTCCTAAGAATATTCCTGTAGAAAATTCTCATTACCATTTTTCTGAAGATCTACAGTCTGAGATGCTTACAGAATGGAGTAAGGCAAAGCGGAAATTGGTATTGATAGGGGTAAGTTCTCCAGAAATGATAGATCAAAAATGGATAGAGTACTTATCTAAGGATCCATCTGTTTTAGTATTAACAGAAACAACATCTAATATTCACCATCATTCACATATTAATTGTATCGATCAATTAATCTCTAGTTTGACAGAAGATGAATTTATAGAGCTACAGCCAGATATCCTATTAACAATAGGAGGGATGGTAGTTTCAAAACGAATAAAAAACTTTTTGAGACAGTATCAACCTAAACTACATTGGCATATTGATCCAAAAAAAGCGTTTGATACTTATTTTTGCCTTACTGAACATATTAAACTACAACCTACAGTGTTTTTTACTCAATTTTTTAAAGATATAATGTTAACTCAAAGTGATTATAAATCAACTTGGGTAGCTATTAGAGATCAAAGAAGAGTAAAACATACCACATACCTTGGTCAAGTTTCATTTACTGACCTCAAGGCATTTGAAGCTGTTTTCAAAGGTATTCCAGATGAACAAATGGTGCAGTTAAGTAACAGTTCAACAGTTCGTTATGCACAATTATTTACATTAAATTCTACATTCAAAGTGTTTTGTAACCGAGGTACCAGTGGTATAGATGGCAGTACCTCTACAGCAATTGGAGCAGCTTTAGCCTCTAGAATTCCTACTACTTTACTTACAGGAGATCTAAGTTTTTTTTATGATAGCAATGGGTTATGGAATGAATATATACCTTCTAATTTTAAAATTATTGTGATCAATAACGGAGGAGGAGGGATATTCAGGATTTTACCAGGTAAAGAAAATAGTACTAATTTTGCTACATATTTTGAAACTTCTCATCAACTAACGGCTGTTCATCTAAGTAAAATGTATGGATTTGAATATACAACCGCATATACTCTTGAGGAAGTTGTAAAAGGAACTCAAAAAATCTATGCTGCAGATAATAAACCTCAATTGCTAGAGATTTTTACTCCCCGAGAAGAAAATGATGGTTCTTTAGTCGGTTATTTTAGGTCTTTTGTCTAAAAACTACGTTTTTATATACTTAAACTATTTATTATTCATTAATTATTAATCTATATTTGAGTTAGAGAATTAATTAAAAGAAAACTAAAAACCTAAAACATTATCATCTTATGAGTAAAAGAGACGAATTAATTACAAAGTACGCTGCTGACATTAAAGATAAAATAGGTCAAACACCTGATATGGACCTTCTAACCAAAGTTACAATCGGCTGTGGACCTGCCATCTATAATGCAGATGCCGCTACAGTATCCGGTAGCGATCCAAGTGAATTAGAAACAGTAAAGAAAAATTTCTTAATCAAAAAATTAGGATTATCTGATGGTCCAAAATTGGATGAAGCTATTGCTTCTGTGATGGAAACTTATGGTAAGTCTAACCGTAATAAATACAGAGCTGTAGTATATTACTTATTAGCAAAACATTTCGGAAAAGAATCTATTTATAACTAGAATCTCCGATTATCATAACACAAAAAAAGGGTGTAGCTTATCGCTACACCTTTTTTTATTTAATTTTGAATACTCTAGAAGATTAAAAAATTATCTTTGCGCAAAAATAAAGGTATGCTTGCATTAGGAGTTTATAACACATTAGAAATATTAAGAGATAGAGAACCTGGTATTTTCTTGGGAGATGAAGAAGGGAATGAGGTTTTACTTCCTAATAAATATGTACCCGAAGAATTCGAAATTGGTGATAAAATCAAAGTGTTTGTATACTTGGATAGTCACGAACGTGTTGTGGCGACGACTCTAGAACCTTTTGCAACAGTAAAATCATTTGCTTATTTAAAATGTACAAGTGTATCTCCTGTAGGAGCTTTTATCGATTGGGGGCTAGAAAAGGATCTTTTTGTTCCTTTTAAAGAGCAAGCCTCTAAGATGAGAGTAGGGAGTTGGTATCTTGTTTATGTGTACTTAGATGAAGAAACAAATCGACTGGTAGCATCAAGTAAAACCAATTCATTTTTAGATAACTCATTGGTTTTATTATCATCCTATGACGAAGTACACCTTATTGCCTCTCATCCCTCTCCACAAGGATGGAATATGATCGTGAATCAAAAATATCTTGGATTAGTGTATGCTGATGAAATTTTTCAGAAAGTAACACCAGGAGATGAGCTTACAGGGTTTATCAAAAAAGTTAGACCCGATGGTAAAATAGATCTCACCTTACAACGACATGGGTATCGAAGTATAGAACCTAATGCAGATCTTGTATTAAAAGAACTGCGTGCTAGTGGTGGTTTTATAGATCTTAATGATAAATCAAACCCCGATGATATTAAAGAGGTGTTTCAATTAAGTAAAAAAAGCTTTAAGAAAGCTATAGGTACTTTATATAAAGCAAGAAAGATTACTATCGAAAAAGATGGAATTAGACTCGTAGATTAAGTCATAAGAAATAAAAGAAAACTATACAAATACACTGTTTTAATTCTAATATTGTTACTTATTAATTTGATTATAAAGTTTGTATGTGTTGTTTTTTTTGCTGTAATACTACTACAGGTATCTTTGTGAAGATAATAAAGGAAAAATTGACTGTAATTTTATTTGTATTAAATCTAAATAATGATTAATTTAGCCACCACGAAGCTATGGATCTTATTTTTTCTTCTACATATTATACATCATATCAATCGACTACAGAGCGATGCTACTATATTGATTTTGGTCATAAAGTAATCAGAGTTTCTTTTTGTCAATTATTAAGCTTACGGTACAAAGCAAAGCAGATGTCGTCTATAGAATATATAGATAATTTACTCAATAAATATAATGATACTGTGTTGCTTACTTTCTGTGATAATCAGCACCTTATTTTATTAGATACACTTATGGTATTGGATTTTATAGACTTTATAAAAGGCACATTTACCATGATAGAACTTAATGCAGAGCTTGTGTCCTAAGCATTGTTATTAGATTTAGACTTACTATAAATTAAATACTACCCCTGTTTTGTAGCTGTATTTTCTATACTTTTATAGAAAATTATAAAGAAATGGAAAACCTAACAAGACAAGAAATAAGCATTAATCTAGAAGTCATGGATATGCTTAACGAGCAAATTGCAAAAGAACAAAGAGCATCATCACTATATTTGGCTATGGCTTCATGGTGTGATCAAAGAACACTTGTAAATAGTGCTTCTTTTTTTTACAAACAAGCAGAAGAAGAAAGAGAACATATGATGAAAATTTTTAAGTTCATCAACGATACAGGTGGATCTGCATATTCTCCAGTTGTTTCAGATCTTACACATGAGTTCTCTTCTCTTAGAGAAGTTTTTGAGACAGCATTAGGACATGAAATTACCATTAGCCAGTCCATTTATAAAATCGTAGCAAAGTGTAGAAAAGTTAATGACTTTGGGGCGGAAAACTTTTTAATGTGGTTCGTAGAGGAGCAACTTGAAGAAGAAGAGACTCTTAAAGATATTCTTGATATGTTTGACCTATCAGGAGATATGCCATTACAATACATCGATGAAAGAATTCCTGTAGGGAAATAATAGATTTCATTTTAATGCATTAAACAAAATTCTTGTGTTTCTAAAATAAATAAACTCGGTTGTTTGAATATATTCAGATAATCGAGTTTTTTAATTTTCAAAATTAGGATCAGAGTACAGGTAGCTTCGATAAAACAATCGAGCATCCCTATAAGCTGTGTTTTTTAAACCACTGCTATTGTATCTTGTATTTCTATTTGAATTATATGCACGACCAGATACTCTAAACCCAGAAGCTTTAGACTTTGGTATCTGTGTTATATTATGCTTCAAAGTTTCTCCTTTAGGTTTTTTTGCCACCATCATAAACATAGAATTATTTTTCTTTCTTAAATATTGTTGTCTTAAATCAATATTTAAATCTACTTCTGTAAGTTGATAGTTTTTTCCTTTTATTTCTTCTTCATGCAATAATATTGGAGCGCCCAATTCTTGCCATTCTATAACGATTGATTGTAAAGATGGTTCTTGTCCAAAAGAAAATAGACTTATGCAGATACTGCATAATGATATATAAATTTTCATAGAGATAAATATATTATATAATCATTAAAAAACAATAGTATTTGATATCTATATTAGGATAAAATAATCATTCATGTTTTATATATAAAATACGAATGATATTGTTCTAAAACAACTGTTTTTATTTTGATTGCGAGTTTTTTAAGTCTAAATTTGATAGAAACAAGAAATAACACACCTAACGTATTTTAGAGTAAATGCGTAATAATAACGAACTTAAATTATATGAAAAACGATGAAATTAATAGCATTGTTATTTACCCTCCTATTGGTATATCCCGAATAGGAAATTCTCAAGAGTATTTTTTATCCTCTGATATCTCTGGAGTTTCTACTGAACCTACAGGAGGTTTTAAGGATTCAGAAGGAAGAGTAAAAAAACAAGTCGCTCGATTAGGGTATATGCATTTTAATCTCTGAAGGTTTAATTCCTCTAGGCTTGTCTGGCACGAAGAGGATAGTTTGAAAACCGATGGTTTTCATTAAGAAAATTAGAATTCGTACAAATGCCTCGTATGCTTGCATCGAGGAGTTTTATTTGTACACCATCAAAAAATTAAATTGTATTACTCTATTTTTGAATTTTCTTAAGAATATGATTTATAATGATAAATAAATTCGGCTGATTTATTTTTGATCACAAATACAAAAAAAATAGTATCAATATTTATAAGAACATATATTATAGTATTTTTGAAATCACAAAAATTATATAATGAGTTCAATAGACTGGAAAACTGTAAAAGAATACGAAGATATCACCTACAAAAAATCAGGAGGTATTGCTCGAATAGCCTTTAATAGACCTAATGTGCGTAATGCTTTTAGGCCAAAAACAACAAGTGAACTTTATGATGCTTTTTATGATGTACAGGAAGATACATCTATAGGAGTTGTTTTGCTTTCTGCAGAAGGGCCATCTACAAAGGATGGTGTGTATAGTTTTTGTAGTGGAGGAGATCAAAATGCAAGAGGACATCAAGGTTATGTAGGAGATGATGGGAGACATCGATTAAATATTTTAGAAGTTCAAAGGCTTATAAGATTTATGCCAAAAGTTGTGATTGCTGTAGTGCCTGGTTGGGCAGTAGGAGGCGGGCATAGCCTACATGTGGTTTGTGATCTTACATTGGCAAGTAAAGAACATGCAATATTTAAGCAAACAGATGCAGATGTTACTAGTTTTGATGGAGGATATGGGTCAGCATACTTGGCAAAGATGGTAGGACAGAAAAAGGCCCGTGAAATTTTCTTTTTAGGAAGAAATTATTCTGCACAAGATGCTTATGAAATGGGAATGGTAAATGCTGTAATTCCTCATGAAGAACTGGAAGATACCGCGTATCAATGGGGATTGGAAATTCTAGAAAAATCTCCTACTTCTATAAAAATGTTGAAATTTGCAATGAATCTTACAGATGATGGTATGGTTGGTCAACAAGTATTTGCTGGCGAAGCTACTCGATTAGCATATATGACAGATGAAGCTAAGGAAGGAAGAAATGCTTTTCTAGAAAAAAGAAAACCTGATTTCAAAGATATTAAGTGGATGCCATAATCCTAATATGGTAAATAAAAAAAAATAATTACAAAGAAGATAGTAGTTAAAATAAGCTTTTAAATAGAATAAAAGTTAAGTGGAAATTATATTATTTGTGTAATTATTATTATATTCAAAACTGTAGATTTGACTAAAATTAATTATTAGTAAAACTCTTTTTGAGTTTTGTTTTTTAGTATATGTATACAATTTTTATAATTCGCCCCCACAATGAATATTAAAGATGAAGATTTACTGTCTTTGCATTACCAAATAGAAAAAGCTGAAACCAAACAAAAGAAGCTTGAAGATTTACTTGTTCTAGAATCCAACAGTCTAAAAGAAAGTAAAAAAGCTATTTGGGTATTAGGTGTATTTTCGTTAGCACTTCTTTTATTAGTTATTTTTCTTACCATTCGCCCCAATTACTCGTTAAAAACCTCTAAGTCAAACGCAATTGCTTATAATGATAGTAGTTTGAGGATTTCTTCTTTAAAAAAAGAGATAGTGTCGTTAAAACAAGAGAGAAACAGTATCAAGGAAATAAAAGATCTCTATTTCTATAGAAGTTTGATCAATAAAGATACTGTATACTCTGTACAGTTTAAAGCTTTTAGTAATAAAAAAATTCCTTCTATATCAAATAAATATACAAATACACTTATTTATAATGATACTTCTTATTTTAAAATGAGTTTAGGTATTTTTGAAACACTGGCAGAAGCTCAAAATTTCAGAAAAACACTAATCAATTCAGGGTTTGATAAGCGCATCTTTGTAATTTCTTACAAAGATGGCAAACGCTTAAAAATCGAAAATTATCAATAATATTTCTTTATTATCTTAATTGAGGGAACTTTGTGGGATCAACCTCATTCATAATTGTATACACATTTTCAAAGATGTCTTCTGTAGATGGTTTACTGAAATAATCTCCATCCGTTCCAAAAGCTGGTCTATGTGGTTGCGCGCTCAAAGTTTGAGGTTTGCTATCTAAATGTTTGTATATATTTTGTTCATCAATTAATTTATGTAGAATATACCCTGTGGCACCTCCTGAAACATCTTCATCAATAATCAATAATCGATTGGTTTTTTCAACACTTTTTACAATATCATGAGCAAGATCAAAAGGAAGTAATGACTGTACATCAATCACTTCTGCATTGATGCCTACAGATAATAATTCTTTTGCAGCTTGCTCTACCAATCGAAGGGTAGAACCATATGATACCAAAGTAATATCAGTTCCTTCTTTAATAGTTTCTACAACTCCTAGAGGTGTTCTAATTTCAGGTAAATTAGATGGCATTTTTTCTTTAAGTCGGTATCCATTAAGACATTCTATCACCACTGCAGGTTCATCACTATCCATTAATGTATTATAAAAGCCTGCTGCTTTCATCATATTTCGTGGTACTAAAATATGAATCCCTCTCAATAGATGGATTAAGCCTCCCATTTGTGATCCAGAATGCCAGATTCCTTCTAGTCTATGACCTCTTGTTCTTACAATTAAAGGAGCTTTTTGTTTAGCAAACGTTCTATATCGTAGTGTAGCAAGGTCATCACTTAGTCCTTGTATACAGTATAATATATAGTCCAAGTATTGAATTTCAGCAATTGGTCTGAGTCCACGCATGGCCATACCAATTCCTTGACCTAATATGGTAGCCTCTCTAATTCCTGCATCAGAAATTCTGATTTCTCCAAACTTTTCCTGTAGACCTTCTAAACCTTGATTTACATCTCCAATCTTACCACTATCTTCTCCAAAAATAAGAGCTTCAGGAATTCTATTAAAGAGTCCTTCAAAATTATTTCTTAGAATTAATCTACCATCAACCTCTTGGCTATCGTCATTATATACAGGAGCAACTTCTTTTATCCTGATAGCTCCAGAATCACTTTCGTTATGTAGGTGATCACTGTATTTTGGTTGAACAGTTGCTATATAATTAGTAACCCATTGCTGTAGGGTGGTTTTTTCTGTATAGTTTTCCTTAACAATATATCGTAATGTTTTTCTTGTAGCTTCAAGAATATCTTTTCTAATAGGTTCTTCTTTTGATGCCAAAGTATCAATAAAAGGAGAGATGAAATTTTTATTTTCACTTTTAGCTTCAATAGACTTTAGAATATCTAAAGCTTCTTTTTGTTCTGCTTTAATCTCAGAGATATAAGCGTTCCAAGCTTCTGTTTTTCCTTTTCTAACTTCTTTTTTTGCAGCTTTCTCAAAATCAATAAGCTCTTCTTCTGTTGCAATATTGTGATCTACAATCCATTCTCTGAATTTCTTGTTACAATCAAATTCACGCTCCCAATTTAAGCGTTCCTCACTTTTATAACGTTCATGAGAACCAGAAGTTGAATGTCCTTGTGGTTGCGTTAATTCTTTTACATGAATAATAACAGGAATATGTTGCTCACGCGCTAATTTATCAGCTTTTTCATAGGTGTCGATTAATGCAGGGTAATCCCAACCATTTACTTTGAAAATTTCATAGCCTTCATGATTTTCATCTCGTCTGAATCCTTCTAGAATAAGAGAAATATCTTCTTTTGTAGTTTGGTGTTCTGCATGCACAGAAATCCCATACTCATCATCCCATACACTTACTACCATTGGTACTTGTAAAACACCACCAGCATTTATAGTTTCCCAGAATAAACCTTCACTAGTACTTGCATTTCCTATGGTTCCCCAAGCAACTTCATCTCCTTTGATTGAGAAATTAGTATAATCAGCAACACTTTTCTCATTACGATATACTTTTGATGCTTGTGCTAGCCCTAATAATCTTGGCATTTGCCCTGCGGTAGGAGAGATGTCTGAGCTAGAATTTTTTTGCTCAGTTAGCTTTTTCCAAGTGCCATCTTTGTTAAGACTATGAGTAGAAAAATGACCTCCCATTTGTCTTCCTGCGGCAAATGGCTCTTTATCTATATCTGTATGTGCGTATAAACCAGCAAAGAACTGATTGACATTATATTTATCAATAGCCATCATAAAGGTCTGATCTCTATAATATCCAGATCTAAAATCTCCATTTTTAAAGACTCTAGCCATTGCAAGTTGAGGCAATTCTTTTCCTCCACCAAAAATTCCGAATTTGGATTTACCTGTCAATACTTCACGTCTACCCAACATACTACATTCTCTACTAACCAAAGCGATTTTGTAATCTCTGATAATTTGATCTCTGTACTCTTCGAATGAAATATTGGATGAAGTAATGGTTTCAGGCTGCATGTGAACGAATTTTTTAATGGTTTGCAAATTTAGCTAAAATACTGGCCATTTGCAAGGAAGAGTTTCTTAAATTTTTTGAATATAATTCAAATAAAACGATGTTTTGTTAATAAATCATCGTTTTTGGGTTGATTTTCAGGTATTGATTAACAAATGTTTAAAATTTTCACATTTGTTTTTTTCAATTTCATAATAATCAATACCATTCTCTTGTAAAAAGACCTATTAATGTCTGCGGGCTAAGTGTGATTATAAATCTAATTTGTTCCTCATAATTGGGTTGTGAGATTTCCCAACCTTTGTTTGAAACAACGGGTAAGAACAGTTCAAAATAATCAGCGACCAAACTCAATCGTATTCCCGCATCATATACAAATTTGGGAGAAACCCCTTTATTTTTCACAAAACCAACATCACCGTATGCGTATATCCAATTCCAGATATTGGTATTTGCATTTATAGTTGTAATCCATTGGTTTGCAAAAGGATATTTAAGTTTCGACTTAAAACCTCCTTCTGCCAAAATAATTTGTTGGCTTACTAGGCCTTTTTCTTCACTACGGCCAAGGTAGCTATAGTCAAAGAGATAATCTGTAGGCCTGTCTAGAGCAAAGCTAAAAAAGTCCCCGTCTTTGCTTGTGTCATTAAAGAGGAAAGAACCTGCAAAAAAACGTAGGTTTAATTGTCGATTATTAAGAAATAATTTTCTGTAGTTTATAGTGGTTGAAAACTTACTGAAATTTTTAGATAATTGATAATCTATAGTGTATCCAAGAAAACTAATCAGGTTAAAATCAGAATAACTATATCTGGCATTAAAAACATTATAATCTGGAGTAGTCACAGGATTTTCTTTGTCTTTATCTCTAAAAACATTAATATTCCTTAATAACAATCGTTTTTTTTCATTTGATCTTAAATCTTTGGGTCTGAAGTAAAAGCTTAAAGAAGAAGAAAATCTTTTGAATAATAGATCGGGAGCATAACTAAACATACTACCATTTACACCATAGCGTATTTGGTATAAGCCATGTTCTGATAATTGTTTTCTATGGAATATAGCCGCAGATCCCAGTAATTTATTTGATTTAAACCCATATGCAGGAGATATGGAATATTCAATATTTTTTTTGATAAAAGATTTATTATAAAATTTTGAAGCCAGAGTGAATCCATCGTATACATTAAATTCAATTTCAGGGATAAAAAATATCTGACTATATCTAGGGTCTTCAATATCTTGTAAAATCCTAAATTGAATTGGTTTATTAAAAATCCATTTCAAATTCCGGTAATTATTACGTCTGTTTATTTCTGGAATATTCTGATCGTAATCTAATACTAATTTATTAAGGTTTTCATTAGCTATTTTTACTTTTTTTGTTCCGTTTACTCCAAGTACCCATGTTTTTGAAACTACATCTTTTTTTCTTAAGCCATATAAAGATATAGGCATATTATTATCACCATTATTTTTGATAGTTACTTCTATAGAGTCTTTTTCTTTTTTAACAGATTTTATTTTAAAATCAATTTTTTTATTAGAAGATATAAAATCCTCAAAAAACCATGTTACATCTTTTGGGGATAAAGAAGTAAGGTTTTTTTGATATTCTTTGGAGCTAGTGTGTTTTAATAAGTTTTGGGTATAAAAGTTTTTAATACTTTGATCTACAATATTATCGTCTCCTAAATAATCTTCTAGGTATTTAAAGCCTACTCCTGACTTATAGGCATTAGCAATATTTTTATTGAATTTAACTAGTTCGTCTTGTGGAGCAGATAATGGTTGGTCGAGAAATAGCCTAGCCATATTTTTATAACCAAGAAAATATTGATCATTAAATTTAAGGTCTGCGATGTGAAACCATCGTACACCAATTACCTTACTGAGCTTACCGATAATTTTCATTTCGGGATAATACTGTTCAGTATATGACATCATTAGATATACGTGTATAGCATCTTTTATCCAAGTATCATATCTAGGGTTTATGAGTAGTGTTTTCTCAAGATATTTTTCTGTTATTGTTTTTAGTTGTTTAATTTCATATTGAAAACCATCAGGAAAAGGTCTTAAGATATCAGGTAATTGGTTTAATCCGTATACAGGGTTGTTTTTATAATCATTTTCTGATACTAATATTTTATCAAATGGATACGGCCCTAATTTTTTTTGTAAGAATTTTAATATTTTATCTGTTGCCACAGATTTCATTTCAGGAATAAGGTCATCGCCATCAATATTACTAACAAGGTCAATATTTCCAGATTTTGAAGTATAAAAAGATGATGTTTTCTCTAGATATAAATTAACATGATTTCTATTATTACCTGTAAGTAGTACTGTTTTATTAGTTTTGTCTTCAGATAAAAGGGTGGTTTCTTGTTTTAATTCACTAGCAACCTCATAAGAAGATGGTAACGTAAAATTAATTTTGTAATTAGCTAAAGGAGTGTATAAATCATTTAGATTTTTATGGCTATAAATATTCCATTTGGTATTGTATACAGCAGGTTGTAAATACCAATACTTTAAACTAAAGTTTCCGTTTTGATGATATCCATAGCGAGTAAATTTATCACTAGGAATTTTAATTTGATATTTTAAAAGGAGTGTTTCACTCTCTCCTGGGTAAATTGGTGAAGTAGGAGTGATCCATAAAATATCTTGTGCATCATCATGCCTTCCCCAGTGTAATGATTGAAGTTTTGTGTTGGTTACCTTTGTAATTATAGTAGCTCCTCGTTCTTCATTTTTTGCAAAATAAAATCGTTTTATAAAATCCTCTGCAAATCTCTTACCTAATGGGGTTTTTTTATCTAAAAAACTGTTAGCCCAATCATGAAAATATAATTTTGATAGCGTATCTTCTGATGAATTTTTATAGGTAACTTCCTGTGTTATTGTTAGTACCTTTTTTTGGATATCTAGAGATGCATTAATATTTATATCGTGTTGTGCTGACAAGGAGGTCAGCACAAAAAAAATAATTACAAAACTATATATTTTTACAGTATTCAAGTTTTATTAAAGCCTTTTTCAATAGATACAATAATGGGGGATATGTTACCCCAGTGTGAATTTTTAGATATTAATAACTGGTTTTATGGTAAAATATTTTAGAAATTAGGACTTAACTTATATTCTCCATAGAATTTATCCAAAATTTGTAATACTTCTTCAGGAGTGTCTACTACATGAATCAAATCCATATCCCCTGAACTGATATTTCCAAATTTTTCTAATAACGTACTTTTTACCCAATCAATAAGTCCTCCCCAGAACTCTGTACTTACAAGTATTATTGGAAATTTTGCTATTTTCTTGGTTTGTATTAATGTTATTGCTTCAAATAACTCATCCAAGGTTCCAAACCCTCCTGGCATTACCACAAATCCTTGAGAGTATTTTACAAACATTACTTTACGCACAAAGAAATAATCAAAGTCAAGACTTTTATCATTATCAATATAAGGATTATCATGCTGTTCAAAAGGGAGATCTATATTAAGACCAACAGAGGTTCCTCCTGCAAGGTGCGCTCCTTTATTACCAGCTTCCATAATACCAGGACCACCACCAGTAATGACACCATATCCATGATTTACAATTTTTTGAGCAACATCTACAGCCAATTTATAGTATTTGTCGTCTGTTTTTGTTCGTGCCGATCCAAAAATAGATACACAAGGTCCTATTTTACTCATCTTTTCAAATCCATTGACAAATTCTCCCATAATTTTGAAGATTGCCCATGAATCATTTGTTTTTATTCTATTCCAGCCTTTGTGATGTTGTTCTTTTCTCATAAATTTTGTCTTTGTTGGTCTATGTGTTTAATTCTTTCTTTAAGAATTTTGCTGTATAACTTTTTTTGTCTTTTACAATTTGCTCTGGTGTACCAATGGCAACTACTTTTCCTCCATTTTTACCTCCTTCGTAACCAATATCAATAATATGATCTGCCATTTTGACTACATCTAGATTGTGTTCAATAATCAAAACAGTATTTCCTTTATCTACTAATTTATTTAATACTTCCATGAGAACACGTATATCTTCAAAATGTAAACCTGTAGTTGGTTCATCAAGGATATAAAATGTATTACCTGTATCTCTTTTAGATAATTCTGTTGCTAATTTTATTCGTTGTGCTTCTCCTCCAGATAATGTGGTGGATTGCTGTCCTAGCGTTATATACCCAAGACCAACGTTTTGTATTGTTTTTAGTTTTCTTGAGATTTTAGGAATATGTTCAAAAAACAAACAAGATTCATTAATCGTCATTTCTAATACATCAGAAATTGATTTTCCTTTATATCGTATTTCTAGTGTTTCTCTGTTGAATCGTTTTCCTTGGCAGGTTTCGCATTCTACATATACATCTGGTAGAAAATTCATTTCTATTACCCGTAATCCCCCTCCTTTACAGGTTTCACATCTTCCGCCAGCTACATTAAAACTAAACCGCCCTGGTTTGTACCCACGAATCATTGCTTCTGGTGTTTTGGCAAATAGGCTTCGTATCTCTGAGAATACACCAGTATAAGTAGCAGGATTGGATCTTGGTGTTCTACCAATTGGAGATTGGTTAATATCAATGACCTTATCTGCATGTTCTAGCCCTTTGATACTTTTATAAGGCATTGGTTTTTTGACTCCATTAAAATAATAGGCATTGAGAATAGGGTAGAGGGTCTCATTGATAAGAGTGGATTTACCACTGCCAGAGACTCCTGTTACTGCTATCATCTTTCCTAAAGGAATGTCTATAGAAACATTTTTTAGATTATTTCCGGTAGCTCCTTTTAATGAAATTGTTTTTCCGTTTCCTTTTCTACGTTTAGGCGGAATTTCAATTTGTTTTTTTCCACTTAAATATGCTGCCGTAAGTGTATCATGTTGGTGTAATTCTTCTGGAGGCCCTTCGCTAATTATTTCTCCTCCATGTTTTCCTGCCAAAGGCCCTATGTCTATCACATGATCGGCCTTTTCTATCATATCTTTATCATGCTCGACTACTATTACAGAGTTTCCTATATCTCGTAGTTGAATAAGTGAATTAATTAGTTTTTCATTATCTCTTTGATGTAGCCCGATACTAGGTTCATCAAGAATATACAGTACACCAACTAATTGCGAACCAATTTGAGTTGCCAAGCGAATACGTTGTGCTTCTCCACCAGAAAGAGATTTACTACTTCGATTCAAAGATAGATAGGTAAGCCCTACATCTATTAGAAATTGAAGTCTTGCATTAATTTCTTTTAAAATCTCTCCTGAAATCTGATTTTGTTTATCACTTAAATGTTTAGGGAGTACCTTGAACCACTTAGAGAGTTCAATGATATCCATTGCAGCTAATTCTGCTATATTTTTATTATTAACTTTGAAATATAAAGATTCTTTGCGTAATCTTGACCCTTCACAAGATTGGCATTGTACATTATCCATAAAATCTTTTGCCCATCGTTTTAATGAGGTAGAATCATTATTGGTATATGTATTCTCTATAAAGGTAGCTATTCCCTCAAAATCAATTTTATAATCTCTTTTAACACCAAGGCTTTTGCTGTTAACTGTAAACTTTTCTTTCCCTCCGTAAAGAATAATTTGCATAGCTTCTTTTGGAATCTTTTTTATGGGATCGCTTAATTTAAAGTTATATCGTTGTGCTATGAGTTCTAGCTGTTTAAATATCCAGTTGTTTTTTTGAGGCCCCTGCGGAGCTAATCCGCCATTTTTGATAGACTTTGAATCGTCGGGGATAATCTTTTTTAAATTTACCTCATAGAGATTGCCAATCCCATTACATTTAGAGCATGCCCCTTTTGGAGAATTAAAAGAGAAGTTATTAGGCTCTGGATTGGGATAAGATATCCCACTAGAAGGGCACATCAAGTTACGACTAAAGAAACGCACTTCTTGAGATTCCTGTTCGATTATCATCAATACGTCGTCACCATGATACATTGCTGTATTAATAGTTTCCATAAGACGCTTAGAGTTTTCTTGCTCTTCATTTACAGCTAGTCTGTCAATTACAATCTCAACATCATGAGTTTTGTATCGATCAAGCTTCATTCCTTTGGTAATATCTTTGATTTCTCCGTCGGTACGAACTTTTACAAAACCTTGTTTTGCAATTTGCTCAAAAAGCTCTCTATAGTGTCCTTTTCTAGATCTTACTACAGGAGCTAGTATATTTATTCTCTTACCTAAAAAGTCTTTTAAAATCAGGTTTTTAATCTGCTCATCACTATAGCTGACCATTTTTTCTCCTGTATTATAGCTATAGGCATCACTTCCTCTAGAGAATAATAACCTGAGAAAGTCATAAATTTCTGTAATCGTACCTACTGTACTACGAGGACTCTTACTAGTTGTTTTTTGTTCTATTGCTATAACTGGAGAGAGCCCGTCTATCTTATCTACATCAGGTCTTTCTAATCCTCCTAGAAATTGTCTTGCATACGCAGAAAAAGTTTCTATGTATCGCCGTTGACCTTCTGCATATATTGTATCAAATGCCAGAGATGATTTACCTGACCCAGATAATCCAGTGATAACCACTAGTTTTTCACGAGGTATTGTGATGTCAATATTTTTTAAATTATGAACACGCGCTCCTAAAACTTTGATATTTTCTTCTGATGTGACCATAAAATTTTAACCAAGATTGCAAATGTAGGTATTTGTACGCGGTTTGTAAAATGAGTTTCGTTTGGGTTTTATCTATTCACTATTTTATATTGCAAATGCAAAAGGCGAACTACAATATGAAGAACCTGTTTTGCAACTAAGTTGCTTTAAAACAGGAGGTTGTGGTGATTTGTTATGTTAAATCGTGTGCTATTTTTCTTTCATACAAAACATTAAGTTTTGATAGAAGGTTTATTTATTAAATGCATTAATAAATAAAACAAAAGACTATAATACAGATGCTTATGATTGAAAAATGGCTAATCAACTAAATAGAGTAAAATTAATAATGATCATTTTTATCATTTTTTTTATGGAAAACATATTTATAATATCTATTATTTAATAAATTAACAAAAATAATGGGTATAATTTAATTTAATTATGTTTTCGGAAGCTTTTGTTGAGAAGTTCTTAAAATGAGTAAATTAGTAATTCACAAACTCTTTGAAGTTTTTCTGATTAGAAACTTAGATAGCCCAAACTAATCGGTATAGAAATTCTTCAAAACAAAAACTAATTACGATGAATAACATATTCAAAATTGCAATTACCTTTTTTTTGGTAATTAATTTTATGCATGCTCAACAGCCGCATAAGCCAAGTGATATTGTGGCGCAAAAAAAATCTCAAGGAATCACTTTTCAAGATGTTAATTTGTTTAGCTTAACTACTAAGCAAAAAGCAAATGTTCAAATTCCTAAAGAAGTAAAAGAGTATACTATATTCTCTTTGAATTCACAAAAGTTTGCCTCATTCAAATCAAATGTTCCTGAAGCGATGAATTTAGAAATTCCAGGACAAAAATCAGCTATTGTTCTTGAGTTGGTTAAAGTAGATATTACCACAGAGAATTTTGAGGTTATAGAAATGCCTTCTGGAAAAAAAGTAGTTCCTGATAAAACGATTTCTCATTATAGAGGTGTAGTAAAAGGAAACCCTAATTCTATTGCTGCGATAAGTTTGTCAGGCGACGAAGTAGCAGGTGTTGTTAGTCTAGAAGGAAGACATGGTAACCTTGTTATAGGTCAACTGGATCATAGTAAGGCACATATTGCATATCAAGATGAAGATATTAGTTATCTCAACGAATTTGCATGTAGATTAGTAGGAGAAGAGAATATGAAGGAGTATACAGAAGAACAATTGTTTGGTAATGCAAACAATAAAGCGGCTGCAAAATGCCCTGAAATATTCTTTGATATCGATACAGATATTGTTCAAGATAAGGGAGGGAGTCAAGGGGCTTCAAACTTTATTCAATCAGTATTTAATCAGGTTGCTACATTGTATTCTAATGAAAATATAACAATCAAGCTTTCTGGAATGAAAACTTGGACTTCCTCAAAACCGTTTAGTAATACACTAGATAGCTATAGAGCATATAGAAACCAAAATAGTTTTAATGGGGATCTTGGTCATTTTGTAACATATAATTTTTCTGGCGGAGTAGCCTGGGTAAATGCATTATGTGGATCACGTAAATATGCTGTATCCGGTATTGATAAAAATTATAGTAATGTTCCTACATATTCATGGTCTGTAGGGGTAGTTGCTCATGAGTTGGGACATAATTTTGGTTCTCATCATACGCATGCTTGTAGATGGAACGGTAATAATACGGCTATTGATGGTTGTTATACAACAGAAGGTGGATGTGCTAAACCTGCAATACCATCTGGTGGAGGTACTATAATGAGTTATTGTCATCTTACAAATGTTGGAATTAACTTTACCAAAGGTTTTGGTTCTCAACCAGCAAATGTAATGCGTAATTTTATTAGTTCCTCTAGTTGTGTTGGTACTTGTGGAGGTGGTGGTTGCTCTAATGGTGATGCTGTTACAGTAACTTTTAGAAACAATACGAATTGTACATTACAGTATTTTAGAAATAATGCTTCGCAATTCTCTATCAACTCTGGTCAAACCAGACAAGTATCTACTACTGTAGGAACTAATTGGGAGGTCAAAAATACTACAAACAGCTCTGTTGATAGTTTTGCTATTCAGTGTAATCAAAATGAGTATACATCTACAGATAATTGCTCTGGTGGTGGCGGAACTTCATGTGATGGGGTGAGACCTTGGTCTGCTTCTGTAACGTATTCTTCTGGAGATAGGGTTACGTATCAAGGTCGCTTGTATGAATGGACAGGAACAAGTTGGAATAACCTTGGGGCATGTCCTAGTGCTCCTTCTGATCCATGTGCAGGAATAGCTATGTGGTCATCTACAACAACATATTCTGCTGGTAATCAGGTAACTTTTGAAGGTAGCTTATATGAGTGGACTGGTGCTAGATGGAATAATTTGGGCGCTTGTGGAGCAGCACGTTCGCAGAATATTTCTCCTCCAATGAATGGTAAAAACACAAAAGAACTTGATGTATCTGCATACCCTAACCCTGTGCATGATATTCTTACTGTAGAGATAAAGAACTTATTCTATGGTGCTTCTAAATTATCGATTAAGGATGTTAATGGTAGAACACTTAAAGAAATAGAGTTACGTACTTCTCCAGGAGGAAAAGCACAGCATACAATAGATGTAAGTGCCTTATCTCGAGGAATGTATTTTGTTCAGGTGTCAAATGCCAAGAGAACAACTACCAAAAAGATATCTATAAAATAATAAATGTTATAATTTGGGCTATAATGAGGGTGGAGTGTAAGCTTCACCCTTTTTGTTTACGGGGATTACTCCATGCTTTTAGGTTGGTAATTGGTATCCCAAAGCCTAATAATCTATGTTGCTGTGCCAAATACGCACCACTTTCTGTACTATCCCAATTTTCCCAAGTTGCCTCAAGACCTCCTATTGGAATAATTGAAACCCACATTTTATAGCTTATAGGTAGGTAATTGCTATCTACTTTCCATAGATATGAATCTCCAGGTGTTTTACCACCAGAAGAATATGTAACTAATAAAGCTTTAGTGTTATTTTCTAATGTGACTAATTTACGAACTGTTCCTTGATCAAAGAGCTTGTGTGGAGCCACTATCCAAAAAGAGTCATTATAAAAATTGTTGATTGCTTTTTTAATAATTTTTCTAGAAGATTTTTTAGAGCTTAGAACTTTATTTTTTTTAGGATTCTTAAGATCTAAATATATTTTATGATCATCAAACTCAACAACTACGGTATTGTTTTTTTTATTCCATAAATAATGATTCTTCTTTCTAAAAGTCCATTGCAAGTACTCTGTCTTTAAATATTGACTGTGTTTTACTGCTTTTTGGATTTTTAAAGCAAAATTATCTGCTTCTATACCTGTTTTTCCTTCCGGAAGCTTTTCATGTAGTGAGAAGTATAAGGTAGCTCCAGTGATACTAATAATTGTAAATACGCTTATTACAAGTATTTTTAGAAGCTTTAAGAATTTTCTTTTCAAGAGAGATATTTATATTTTTTGTTCCAACTAAGTTACTACAAATTAAATATTTATTTAGTGAGGGGGCTTCTTTTGAGTTTTTAACTATGAATAAATATGATTGAACTTTTGATTGTAAAGAACAAAAAAATATTTTTTTAAGCTTACGTTCTGTTTATAATGAGGCATAATACCCAAAAGATTGAAGTATTAATTCATCAGGAACAATACAGTTGTATTTAGCTTCTCCAATGGTAGAAAGTAATACAAAATAAATATTTCCTTTTTCATTCTTTTTGTCGTGTATGAGCAATGATATAATACTTTGATAATCTGTAGGGTTTATATCTATTTTAGGAAATGTAGCGAGAATAATCTCACTAATATTTTGTAATTGATTTTTGGTAAGTGACAGTAATTCTGTAGAAATAAATGCCTCCATAATCATTCCTATAGCAATAGCTTCTCCGTGTAACAATGTAGGCTTTTCAGGATGTGTGAGATAGAATGACTCTATTGCATGTCCTAATGTGTGCCCAAAATTCAAATATTTTCTAATATTTTGTTCAGTAGGGTCTTCAGTAACAATTTTATTTTTGATTACTACAGAATCATAAATCATTAGATCCAGATCCTCTAGGGTTAATTGAGAAAGATCACTTATTTTATCCCAATATGATTTATCTTGAATTAATCCATGTTTCAACATTTCTGCAAAACCACTACACATTTGATTTGTAGGTAGTGTAGAAAGATACTCTGTGTCAACCAAAACCATTTCAGATTCACTGATAACACCTATCATATTTTTTAGATTCCCTAAGTCTACACCTGTTTTTCCTCCTACGGATGCATCTACCATAGCAAGGAGTGATGTAGGAATATTGATGTAACTAATACCTCTTTTATAGGTACATGCTATAAAACCTCCTAAATCTGTGATCACACCACCTCCTAGATTGATCATTAGGCTCTTTCTGTCCATCCCCAATTCTGATAGTACATTCCATACTCCACTACAGGTTTCAATATTTTTATGAATTTCTCCACTTTCTATTTCTATAACCTCTATATCGTATTCTTTTTCAATTTTACTCATTAATAACGATAAACAGTATTCATGAGTATTGTCATCTACTAGAATGCATATTTTTGAATGGTTGGCTTTTGCTAAATAAGTATTTAAAGCAGTATAACATTCTTGACCAAAATATACGATTGAATCTTTTGAAACTATGGGCTTCATATGGTATAAAATTATAAGAAGCGAAATTAAGCAGAATTTATAATAAAATAAACTTGCAAGTTCTATATTTGCACATATCTTAAAATAAGTGTATTTGTATTCATATAAATTGATTTTATTAGTATGAATACAACTTTTAAATTAAAGATTCTTAAAATTAATTCTTGATGAAACAAAACGACTTGTTCGATAATACAGAAACAGCATTCGCTTTGAAAAGTGACTCTGAGTTAGAGAGAGCATATTTTCTGTTTAAAATGATTTCTAATGAACCTCTGGTGCGAATAGGAACTGCGGTTACTAATTTTGCAATAAAAGCACATTTGCCTGTTCAAGGGTTAATTAGAGCCACTGTTTTTGATCATTTTTGTGGAGGAGTTAGTGAAGAAGACTGCTTGCCTGTAGTGGATAAGATGTATACAAAACGAGTAGCGTCTGTATTAGATTATTCTGTAGAAGGCAAAGAAGAAGAAGCGCAGTTTGATGCTGTATTGGATAAAACCATGAAACTTTTGGAATTTGCAGATCAAAAAGATGCTATGCCATTTGGTGTTTTTAAACCTACAGGATTTGGTCGTTTTTCGGTCTGGCAAAAGAAAACAGAAGGTACTCCAATGACAGCAGAAGAGGAGGCAGAATGGCAACGTATTGAAGAACGGTTTGATATGGTATGCAAAAAAGCCTATGATTGCGATGTAGCTTTATTGATTGATGGTGAAGAAAGTTGGATGCAAGATGCTGCAGATGATTTGGTTGCCAGAATGATGCGTAAATACAATAAAGAAAAAGCTATTGTATATAATACATTACAATTATATCGACATGATCGCCTTGATTATTTAAAGAAACTACATGAAGAAGCTAAAGTATATGACTTTAAAATTGGTGTAAAGATCGTTCGTGGAGCCTATATGGAAAAAGAAAATGATCGAGCAAAAGAAAAAGGATATCCAACTCCTATTTGTAAAGATAAAGAACATACTGATCAGAATTTTGATACTACGATGCACTATATTTTGAATAATATAGATGATATTTCTGTCTTTATAGGAACTCATAATGAGCATAGTAGTTACTTGGCAATGAAATTAATGAACGAGCTTACTATTGACAAAAATGATTTTAGAGTTTGGTTTGGTCAATTATATGGTATGAGTGATCATATTAGTTTTAATGTTGCAGAAGCAGGGTATAATGTAGCAAAATATTTACCCTTTGGACCTGTACGTGATGTAATGCCGTATTTGATTCGTAGAGCAGAAGAAAATACATCGGTAGCAGGACAAACAAGTAGAGAGCTTAATTTACTTTCTCAAGAAAAAAGAAGAAGAAAGTTATAGTCAAAGTATATTAGTAACATAAAATCTGGAGTTCTTTAAAAAGACTTCGGGTTTTTTATTGCTCTAAAAAAGTGTGTTCAAAATAACTGATGGATTACATTAATAAAAATATCCTTTTTTTTACTGATGAAAAAGTATTTTTAGACTATCATTCTGTATAACAATTATTCTATTATACCTTAGTCAGGTTTCTTTTTCTTATTATGAATAATGCGTAGATCAAACATGGTAATACTAGTAAAACTATAAGGATACTATTCTCTAATGATGTTGGTTCACTGATATGTTTTTTAACAGGGTATCCTGCTGTATCTAGTTTTCCTGTAAAATCTATAAGAGTATGGATAATAATTAAGGGGTAAATACTTTTGGTAATAACCAATAAAACACCAAACATTATTCCTATAAATGTGGCAAAAAAAACCTGAGATAACTCACCATACAAACCTTTATCAAATTTGAATAGATGTAATAATCCAAAGAAAACTGACGAAGCAAGGATAGACCAGATTACACTTTTATTACTAGTCCCTAAATACTTAATTAAATATGATTGAATACTCCCTCTGATACTAAATTCTTCTGCAAAACCTATAGATATGCAATATATAAGAAGTAAAGGAAGATGACTTGTATTAATCTCTTCCAAAAGAAGTATATTTAATAATACTAGATAAATTAAAGGGAATATTAAAAGAGTGGATTTTCTTAGTTTTTTATCTTTTACCCCTGCAATTGATAAAAGTTTATTTTTACACATAAAAAAATAAGATATTATAATTAATACCACATTGGCAATAATACCTAAATAGATATGTGTTTGATAAATAGTTATTCCGTTCTCTATCAATTTATGAGAGAAATATTCTCGTGTTAATAAAATAGTAATTAATAGAATTATAAAAATTAAAAGAGGTTTCCAGAATTTTTGACTTTTTATCGTATCCATTTTTTTGATTAAATATTAATACAAACATAATAGAAGGAGCGCTACTAAACGCTCCAATGCATCCATTGGCACTCTTTTTTGTTGAAGAAAAATCAAGATAAAAGCCTAGTTATTATATCAATATAGTATATGGTCACTAGAGGGATATTTAAAATACAGTAAGCAATAAGTGATTGTATTTTGGTGAATAGATTATTTATTACCTTTAGATGGTAAACTAAAAAACATATATTATGGGTGGATTATTGTATTCTATTTTAATTGGAGCTGTTGCAGGATGGCTAGCAGGAAAATTAATGAAAGGTGGAGGGTTTGGTCTTTTGATTAATATAATTTTAGGAATCATTGGTGGGTTGCTAGGAGGATGGTTGTTTAGAACTTTAGGAATCCATTTGTTGGGAGGTGTCTTAGGAGATCTTTTAAGAGGCGTTATTGGGGCTTCTGTAATTCTGTTTATAGCAGGTCTTTTAAAAAAGAAATAATAGTAATGATGAGATAGTATGAAACTAAGCAAATCATGCTTTTTCTTGAAAAAGAGAGATCATCTGTAAAGGGCGATCTCTCTTTTTTATTAGTCATTTCTTGTTTTTAAAAACCCAAATCATAATTAATGTTTTATCCGTTTTTGTAAACAAAGTGTAGTTATCTTTGCTGCAAATATTTTATAATAAAAATCGTAGGAATTCATATTTAGTAAGGCTTAGTACAATTCATTCCAGTTATTTAAAATCTAAACTATCTAAAGAGTATAAAAAGAAATAATCATTATGGCTAATAGTATTAAAAATCAACTTGATATTTTAATAAAATTAAATATTGATGCCTTGAATCCTATGCAAGAGGAAGCTGTTTCAGTAATTGAGGCATCAACAAATACTATAATATTATCACCAACAGGAACAGGAAAAACATTAGCTTTTTTATTACCACTATTAAAAGTTTTAAACTCTGAATCCAAAGATATCCAAGGATTAATACTAGTACCATCAAGAGAACTGGCAATTCAAATAGAACAAGTTTTTCGTTCTATGGGTTCTGGTTATAAAATAAATGCAGTTTATGGGGGTAGACCTATGTCTAAAGACAAAATTGAACTTAAACATACGCCTGCTATTTTAATAGGAACACCTGGTAGAATATTAGATCATTTTGATAATGATCGTTTTTCTAAAGCTAGTATTAAAACACTCATATTAGATGAATTTGATAAGTCTTTAGAAATCGGTTTTGAGGATGAAATGAAAGCTATCATAAGTCAGCTACCAAATATAAATAAGCGTATCTTAACTTCTGCTACTCAAAGTGTTGCTATCCCTAGTTTTGCTAGACTAAATACACCCCATATCATCAATTATTTAAAAGAAAATAAAGTATCCAAACTAGCTATTAAAACGGTAGTGTCTCAAAATAAAAACAAATTGAAAACTTTGTTGGATTTGATACAATATATAGGTAATGAACCAGGAATTGTTTTTTGTAATTTAAGAAATAGTATCAACCAAGTAAGTAGTTTTCTAGAGCAGAATAATATTGGTCATGCTTGTTTTTCTGGTGGTATGGAACAAAAAGATAGAGAACGTGCTTTAATTAAATTTAGAAACGGAACATGTCAAGTGCTAATTGCTACAGATTTAGCTGCGAGAGGTATAGATATTCCGGAAATGAAATATATTATTCATTATGAATTACCGCTACATGAAGAAGAATTTATTCATAGAAATGGTAGAACAGCTAGAGTCAATGCCAAAGGAACAGCTTATATTTTAAAATGGGAAAATGAATTGCTACCTGAATTTATTAAAAATATTAAAGGCATAAATATTTCTAAGAAGGCCTCTCTTAAACCACAGTTTTGGGAAACTTTATTTATTTCAGGTGGAAGAAAAGATAAAATTTCTAAAGGTGATATAGCTGGTTTGTTTTTTAAACAAGGTGGTGTTAATAAAGATCAATTAGGAACTATTGAGCTAAAATCAGATTGTGCATTTGTGGCCGTTCCTCTTACCATTGCTGATGAATTGGTGGAGAAATTAAACAACTCTCGATTAAAAAAGAAAAAAGTAAGAATAACTATTCTATAGACTATAAAGCTTTTAAAATTATTTCAGGTTTATTTAAATGTATAACGTTGTTCTTCTGTTGAAGAAGCATTTAGTAATTGATTAAATGTTCTAATAGTATTAAAATTGTTGGTAATTTCTTGGGATACAGCAATTCCAGAAATACCTGTTTCTAATATGTCTGTAACATCTTTAACCGTTATGCCACCAATGCCAATGATTGGTGTTTTTGTTTTTAAGGCTTTTGTAATTGCAGTAAAACCATTTAAACCTAAAACTGGATTTAAACTATCTGTGGTTGCTGTAGACCTAAAGAGACCTATACTTATATAATCAACGTCTTTATCAATTAATGTTTTACAATCTTGTAAGGTATTTGCTGTTCCGCCAATGATTTGCCAAGTGTATAAATGTTGTCTAGTTTTGGTAGGGCAGGAGGCTATTTCTTCTAGATGAACACCATCTGCTTTAACTTCTTTTGCTATTTTATAATGCTCATTAATAATTAGTCTGGTTTGAAAATGAGATGTGATCTCTCTAGCTTCTTTGGAAAATTTTAAAAGTTTTTTTTCTGACACATTTTTTAAACGTAATTGTACCAATTCTACACCAGATGTACACGCTTTTTGTATATTTTCTAGATGTTCTTTTGTAGAGTTTCCCTGAGAGATATAATGTAACTTAGGTATAATCATATATCTTATTTTTTGTTATTATATAATATGTTTATAAAGTATACTTGCGTTTGAACTTTAAAAAATACACTTCAGTAAATGGTAGGCTATTATTGGCAGATTTTAAATCTAAAAAAAGGTTATAAAACCGAATCATACTAAGTCATTAATATTTTTAAATAGAGATTATTTTGGAGTGTTCCATAAAATATGACTCAAAACGTTTTAATTTTGGATGCATTTTTTCTGAGTATATTACAAACTGGCATTTTTTTATACTTTGAGTAATCGAAATAAGAGCAGTATATGTCAATTTTTGAATTAGAAATTCTGCATCATCTATACTAAATATTTTTAATTGGGAGATGCTCACACCATTTAATAAAAATAACTTATTCATTGTCTTGGGCGTAGAAATAAGAATATCTATACCCATAAATATTTCCGATTTTTGTACATCAATATGAAGTTGTTCATACCCTACATATACTCGTAACGAATTATGTTTAGTATATTCTAAAAAAGCATCGTATAACTCTAATGCTCTTTCTTTATTTTCTACGAGAACAACAGCTCTTGGAGCATTTCCAACTGCCTCACATTTTAATTTTTGCAAAGTAGTAAGTATAAGTGTGGTCGTTTTTCCGCTATTTTTTGGGGCTGTACAAAAAAGATTAGCACCACTTTTTATTACAGGGATACTCTTGCTTTGAAAAGGAGTAGGTGTTATTATTTCTAAAAACTCTAACTTATCTTGTATATCGGAATGTAATTTTTTAAAAGGCATAGAAGCTGATGGCTATTTAACGTAAAATTTGTAATTACTAAGGCAAAGATACCATCTAGAAATGAAATAAATGGATGTAATCCTTTTTTCTATAGTAGTACAATAAATAAGGTATGTAGGAAATTTAGATACTATTAAAATATGGTTAACAAAAAAATGACATGTCTATTGAATTGTTTTATGAATCATAGTAAAAAGGAAGGTTTGTATGATTTAATAATTTGTAAATGTTTTGAAATTAGGTTTGTATATAAACTATAAATAGTATGTTTAAGTTATAAAAACTAAAGTTATTTGTCTATTATTTCCCCGTTTTCCAATTTAATTTGCTTATTTTAGAATAAATCTTAAAACTTTAATTATTATGTTAACAAACATTTCAAATTTAGGTACGGCTTTAAGTAAAAATGAGCAAACAGCAATTAATGGAGGTAGGGCTCCTATTTGTCCTTATCCATTAGTAGCAATGTATAATCCATCTACAGGAAAATGGTCTTGTTGTTAGATTGATTTCTGGATGTCAAAAATTTTTAAGCGGGATAAAACCCGCTTTTCTTTTTTTATACTTAGTTCTATAGTACTTACAATTATTTATTGCTCTATTTCAACGATTCATTTAGATTATTTTTATACACTTTTTTAATAGAAATAGCATATTTGGCTATTACAATTCCTAGTTTATTAAATAAGCATACTTTCCTAAACTTGAAAAGAATATTAAACCCTACTAATTACGATGTTTTTATGTGTGATTTCAACGAGAAAAAACACTTGTTTTTATTGTTTAACAAAACCATTGTAGGAATAGGTTAAAAAGCTAAATTATAGTTAATTACGTTTGTTTTTATCTATGCATTTAAGCAATGTTTCTAGTTTAGAATTCGGATATAAGTACAAGAATTATAGACAAATATCCATTATTCTCTATCATTTTTCATTTTAGAAGTTAAATCTTACACTTTTTTAATTATAAGTAAAATTTGTCTTCAAAATAATTTGCAACAAGATGTGTTTAAGTAGAATAAATCATTTTAATTTAAAAATTAGAAATCATGAAAAAAATTTATTTACTTATTTTAAGTTTAGTTATTTCTTTATCTGTTACAGAATTGCAAGCTCAGGTAAAACCAGAGTCTGAAAATAATCTGCCTAACGTTGCAAAAATAAAAAATGGAGAAGATGTTTTAATTGAAAATCATCCGTACCAAGCCGATTTAGGAGGTTGTGGCGGTACTATTATTGGACCTACTTGGATTCTTACCGCAGAACATTGTGTTGGAGGAATTGTAGGAAGAAGAATAGGGGTTGGATATACCAAAAGAAGTGACAGATCTACAGGACAGACATCTACTGTAAAAAGAGTTATTAAGTTTCCGTGCTCAGGATGTGATTTAAGTCTATTAGAGTTAGACACTCCATTAGACTTATCCGGTAGATATGCCAAGGCAATCAAGTATGCATCGGCAGATGTTTTTACAGCAGGATACGTTAGGCAAGGTAAGGAGAGTTATGCTACAGGTTGGGGACAATTAGGGCCTAATGGTGGTTCTCCTGATCATTTGCAAGGAGCATCATTAAAATTTGGAGTTGTTCAATTATCTGATGAACGAATTAGAGCTGAAGAAACAGAAGGAAGAATGGTATGTAGAGGAGATAGTGGTGGTCCGCTAGTTGTATATAACAGTAATAGGTCTGAAAGAATTTTGGTTGGAGCAGTGAGTGGAGGAGAAGGAACCCCTTGTACAGATTATGGCTTTTGGGGGAATGTTGCTAATGCCGCATCTTGGATCGAAAGACAAACAGGTATTAAACCTTATACAGAATCTGGAAATACAGATACTGTAGCTCCTACAAAGCCTACAAATTTGACTGCCAGTAATGCGACACAAACAACTATTAATCTGGATTGGACAGCATCTACAGACAATGTTGGTGTAACTGGTTATGAGATATATCGTGCAAATACGATGATTGCTACTGTAGCAGAAACAAGATATCAAGCAGTAAGTTTAACAGCTGGTACAGAATATACTTTTAAAGTATTAGCAATAGATGCGGTTGGAAACAAATCAGAGTTTAGTAATATAATTATAGCGTCTACATTATCAGGAGATCCTGGCGATATTTGTAGTGGTGTAGCGTCATGGAGTCCAGACGCATCATACCAACCAGGAGATAGAGTAGTACACAGAGGAGATTTATGGGAACTTACTTTTAGAGGATGGAAATTTATATCATCTTGTAGCGCTAATAAATCCAATAAAATTGTCCCACCAAAGGATAAAATTTCTGTATATCCTGTCCCTGCAAATAAAGAAATACATATTCTTTTTAATCCAGCAGAGAAAGCAATATTCAATATTATAGATATGTTTGGTAAAACAGTACTACAAGGAAAATATAAGTCAGACATAAATATTACAAAATTACAAACAGGTATTTATACCTTAAAAGTTATTTCGAATGGAGCTAGTTACACTACCTCTTTCGTGAAAAAATAATCTATCGATTAACTTATAATTTGATATAAAAAAAGAAGCTGTCATATCTAGGCAGCTTCTTTTTTTATATCATTCTATGAATAATGGGGATTAAAAAAGTAGGAGATAAAGAAAAACCTATAGCATTATTCAATAAGACAATTTCTATAGATACAGATGAAAAAAGAAGCAAGAATGTTAAAGCAATATTCAGTAAGATGGATTGATAGTTAGGGATTGGACTACCTAATAAATTTGGCACAAATTTTCATTAAGCCGCATTTTTATATTTATAATTGTTCAAATTGATTTCCTTTTCCAAGGGAGTTAAATACTTTAAAGAAGAGTGTGTTCTTTTGGTATTATACCATTTAATATATTTATCGATAGCGTAATATAACTGCTTTTGATTATTAAATTTATATCTGTTTAGCCATTCATGTTTGATGGTTTTAAAGAAACTCTCAGCTACTGCATTATCCCTACAATTCCCTTTTCTACTCATACTATGATACTCTCCCAATACTTAGGACAGGATAAAGTTATTTTCAAATTATTAAGATGCCATTTGTTTTTGATAAAATATTTGATTTGGAGGTACTTTTTCTATTTCAGTATGCCTTCTTTTATTGTTATAGAATTCAATATATTCTTTTACTTTTTGATATAAATCTAATCCACCATTAGGAGGGTTAAGGTAGATTTTTTCATATTTCAAGGATTTCCAAAACCTCTTTAGAGCAGCTATATAAAAATCACTGGTGTATTGTGAACCTTGATCTGAATTATGGATTTTCGGTGCTCCATATTACATAACAGTATCATTCAATAGTTCGGTACACCACTCAGTACTCATTGAATTAGAAATACTCCAATTCAATATTTTCTGACTATGTACATCAATGATTGCTGCCATATACATAAATCCACGAAACATTGGGATATACGTGATATCAGTTTACCAAACTTGATTGACTTGATCAATCTTAAGGTTTTTCAATAGGTACGGATATATAATTGGTTTTATCCCTAATGGTTGTTTTTGGTTTAGCGTAGATAGTTTGAAGTCCCATTAACTTATAGAGCCTTGGTATTCTCTTGATATTGACACGATACCCTAAATCCAGATTAAGATAATCAGTCATACGTTCCACACCATAGTAGGGATGTTCCTAAAAATACTTATCGATCTCTTTCATCAGCTTTAAATTCCATAGACTTTCCCTCTTATGATTATAATAAAGTCCTGAACGATGGATTTCCAATAGCTTACATTGTTGGTTAAGACTTAGACCTAGATGGGTTTTTACAACCCTTTGCCGTTTTTGGGTAGTGCTCATTTGTCCAAGACTTTCTTTAAAAAATCATTCTCCACTTGTAATTGACCAATTTTACTATAAAGAGCACTTTTTTCCTTATCCATTTCTTCTGATTTGGTTTTTGAATCAAAAGCTTTTGAAGAATTCTCTATAAATTCTCGCTTCCATGTGGATATTTGGGTAGGATGAATATCAAACTTTGAGGCTATTTCCTGTAAAGTAAGTTGATCCTTGATCGCTTCTAAAACAACTTTCACTTTAAAAGAGGAACTAAATTTTCTTCTCGAGTTTTTCATATGTACAGCATTAAATTTACAATTTAAGTCGCTGTCTTAAAAATGGGGAGTATTATAGTACTCCATCTTTCCCATTGCCCCGTTGTGACCCTCCCTATGATAGAATGTAGGTCGATGCAAAGATTATTGAGAACCTCAGACCCAAATAATAAATCAAGCAAGTGATCTTTTAAAAGGTACAATCCCTGAATAAGTGAGAGCATTCTTTCCTTAGTATCCTGCAAAACCAATGGTTTCTTAATACTGTCAAAGTTCAATTAAATCGAAAAACGTTTATTTAAACTTTGACAGTGTTAAATTAGATTTTACTTTTCAAGAATAGGTTTTGAAATAGATGGTATTCTTTCCTTTTTACTACTTGAAAACTTATTTGGGTATTTTCTACCATTTAAGAATTTTCCAATAAATGAAGCCCTAACTAGAAAATGGTAGGTAACAAAGCATATAGTAGTCGTGCTAATTAATACTGTTAAGAATTTAATGGTTGCAGGCATATCCCAATCATATAGAAAACCTGGAATTATAGCAGTAAGTGGTAAGTGAACCAAATACACCCAATAAGATGCATCAGAAATATATCGCATCTTTGGCGAGTAAGTACTACCATAACGAATAAACAAGCCAATAATTCCAAAAATAAATAGCCAAATAATCAATGATTGCAAAAGAATAACCCATTCATAGCTTAATGATGGTCCTGCAACAATACAGCCTAAAAAAGATATAATCCCCAAAATAGTACTAGCCCAATCTAATCGCATCATACTATTTAATAGATGTTTTGACTTGAATAAAACCCAACCAGCGATATAGAAATAGAAGTAGAAAAGAAATGTGTCAATTTTAGGCACAAAAGAAAAAGGAGCCTCTATTATAGTAGTGCCAACAATTAAATATGTGAACCAAGTCAAACTAGCGAAAACGATTACACGTAAGAATGGTTTTTGAAAGGTCCAATTAAATACCTTGGATACCATTTTTGAAACATTTGGTGTTTTTTTGACCAATAGAGCAAGTAGGACTGAACAAACTGTTATCAGTATCAGATAGTATAAGAACCACAAATGATAGGTAAGTTGTGGGATAAACATGATAGGATTGGAAAAGTGAGCAATTGTCTCTGCAAAAGCATCTTTATTCCCTGCAAGTACTTCAGCGGTATACCCCATAGAAAAATAAAGAATGGGCCATAATAACAGTATAAAAACAATAAAAGGATGTACTATTCTTGAGATTCTATTTTTCATCATTTTTAGGTAGCCTCTTTTATAAAACAACATCGATCCAAAAAAGCCAGCGACTAGAAAGAATATTGGCATTCTAAAAAAGTGAATCAATACAACAATTAAGTCATTAGAGATGTGCATAGCTCCAGTATCTTTTAGAATCCAATCATTGCCATAATTATGGACGCCATACGTAATAGCGGAGTGAATAACCAATCCTAATAGCATCATAATTGATCTTAAAGAATCTAAAGAATGTAGTCTTTCACTTTTTTGAGGTTGCGTTTTCATGATATAGTTTTGTTTGTATTATTATGGTTGCAATATCCCATTTATCCCCCTCTCTAGGTAGGTAATATTGCCAGATCATCGTTTTGGGTCGTTGAACTGTATCTCTCTTTTATTATTTTAAGTATTGATTTTTTAGAATAGATCTATATACACAGAACAAACCTTAATAACTAAGGCGGTAATGTATTACACCAAATAAATTATAAATCAAAAACCCTGACTATACATTTAGAAAGGGTTTTAATGACCAGATTTCTTGAGGTCAAAAAAAATATGATTATACCAGTTATACTCCTACTTTGTCATCTTAGGTTTGATTGTTCTTTTCTTGGTCTCTTAGTAGTTGTTTGATGTATCTTTGATGCTGTTCAAGAATTAGATTTATAGCTAATTGCGGAGTTTCTATTTTAG
>NZ_PGUB01000023.1:0-53194 GCF_002924285.1 Aquimarina sp. I32.4
AAGTCTTTGAAATCTTCAGGAATCATCAAAAATAAAATTTAGGCTAAGATAAAACATATACAAATCATAACTAAGCCTAAGTTTATTACCGATTGGTATTGAAAAGTTATGTCTAGCACATCTTGTTGAACTTCAATTTGCTTTTTAGAAATACTTTTTGCTATTGTCATAAGTTGAGAAAAGCGATCTCTTGTGAGAAAAGCATACAGTCCAGTAAGAGTTAGAGAGATAGCAAAATACCCAAAAGCATTTATATATTGTTTTCTGAGACCGTGAATATATCCATCAATAACCGCTTCGGGTTTGGTAAATAAATGTTTTTATAAATGAATTATCAAGATTAAAAAAACGATCAATAAATTCAGAAAATAGATTCTTGAAAGTAATACGTTTTGTGATTTTTTTAGCACCACAATCAGGGCAAAAGTATAGTTTTCTATATACAACCCACAATTTTTACAATTTGTAATGCTAATAAGGTTACTCATTAATCCAAATCTCTTTTTATTTTTTCTATTAGCTCCTCATCTGTTTTGTAGATTACAAACGCCCCATTTTTTATATACGATAATTTACCTGTTTCTTCACTTACTACAAGAGCTAGTGCATCAGTTTTTTCTGTAATACCCACGGCAGCTCTATGGCGTAGCCCAAAACGTAAAGGTATGTTGGTGTCATTGGTAACTGGTAGAATAACTCTGGTGGCGACTATCTGATTTTCTTCTATAATCATTGCTCCATCATGAAGTGGGCTGTTTTTATAAAAGATACTTTCTATAATAGGTGCGTTTACTTGGATATCCATAGAATCTCCAGTAGTTTTTACAAAATCTAATGAAGTAGTTCTTTTGATAACAATTAATGCTCCCGTATACGTTTTGCTCATTTCATTGCAAGCTAGAACAATTGCAGTAATATTAGTAATACTATCTTCAGGAGTATCTCTGATAAATTTTAATTGTCTGAAAAACTTACGCCTTCTTCCAAAATTGGTAGATCCAATCATGAGGAGGAAATTTCTAATTTCCTGTTGAAAAACAACGATTAGAGCAAACATTCCAACTCCAATAAATTCCCCCAAAACACTACTTAACATTTCCATGGCAAGAAACTGAGTAAGTTTCCAGACAAGATAAATAATGACAATACCAATAAAAATGTTAATAGCAGCAGTACCTTTTACTAGCTTATAGATATAATATAGCAAAAAAGCTACAAGCACAATATCGAGTACATCAAGTATTCTCAGGTCTATTAGATCCAAAATTCGGGCGTTTTTGTAAAAATAGAAAAATTAATGAAACCTTGTTTTGAAAAGCAAGATAAAAACCATGGATAGTTATTTTGTGTTTTTGGGATAAAATAGATTCTTATTTTGTTTCTTTATTGGGTAAAGAGGTAAATAATAGTTAGGTTCACTTGTTCTAACTGTATCAGTAAATTAAAGATGTTATCATATGTGGAATGTAAAATGCTTATTTCTATTGTTTTTGTGTGGTCACTCTATATGTGCTCAAAATGTGTGGGTGGTTTCTCCAACAGACCTTTATGAACAACCAAAAGAAGAGGGAATAGTAAAAGGGATTTTATTACGTGATGCTCTGGTAGAAATTACTTCTGAGGATCAAGAATGGGCAAAAGTAAAAGTTGATAATAATATGATAGGGTATGTAAAAAAAAGGTTCCTTGTAGAAACATTGAATGCTGGAGATAAATTTACATCACCTCCTCCTCCTATCATTGATGAAAATAATCAGTATGGCTCACCACACCTTTATACACAAGTAGCTTCATTGATAGGAAGAGAGCAGCCAAGTAAAAAAGCCAAGATAGGAACTGTTTTTACGATGGGGACAGTAGTGAGAATTACTTTTTATCCATGTAATCCTGAAGAATGGGTAAATGTGGGAAATTATTTTGTGCAACAAAAATATTTGGGGCAAAAACCAAGTATGAAAGAATTGTATGAAGAATTTGATGCTATTCCTAAATCAGATCTCAAAAAAAGAAAACAAGTAGGAGAGCGCATGGTAGAGTTTTCATGGAAATCAGGAGAATCCAAGATTCCCGCATTAGAACGATTCCTTGAATTGGCAAATCAATTAAAAGATGAAAAGCAAATGTATGCAGCCAAACTAAATCTCAAATTGGCAAAAGCAGGAGAGCATAGAGTGCCTTTTGAAAAGCTACATGCTATAGGGGTGTCAGAAAGTACGTATCTGGTAATTAATGGAGTCAAATTTTCTAATTATGAAACATTACCGCTCTCTCAATTGATTAAAGTTATGGGAGATCCCTTAAAGATTTTGAAAAAAGAACAAGATTGTTGTTTTAGTGGGGATCAAAGGTATCAATATAGCAATGCAGAATTTGTGGTAGATCAGGAAAAAAATATTGCAGAAGTTGATTGGATCTCTTTGCAGTCAGATAATAACGCATTTGTAATAAACGATTTTGTGATAAATAATAAAACTACAGAAGAAAAGTTTGTTGATGCAGTGTCAAAATGGGTAGAATATGATGGTAATTATCCAGAGGAATATCAGTTTTATTTGCTTGAGTACGCCTTGATAAATATTTCATTCAAAAAGAGAAAGCCAAAAAGATATAGTTTTTCTATTTTTCCTTAGTTATGAGTAGTAGTAGCATTTTGACTTTTATAGAACGGATAAAAGAAAGTGAAAATGTTATTAGCTAATCATCATATTGACTAGATTAATACATTCTATAGCTTCTTTAATATCATGAACTCGTAGAATAGAAGCGCCATTAAGAAGCGCAACTGTGTTCAGTGATGTAGTGCCATTTAGAGCTTCTTTGGGAGAAGTGTCTAGTGTTTTATAAATCATAGATTTTCTAGATAACCCCGCAAGAAGAGGAACATCTTGTATGCTTAAAAGTTTTAATTTTTTTAAAAGCTCAAAGTTCTGAGGAATATTTTTAGCAAAACCAAACCCTGGATCAATAATAATATCATGTATATTATGTTTTCTGGCTTCTGCAATTCTTTCGGCAAAATAGGAGTTTATTTCAAGTAACATATTGTCATAATGATCCATAGATTTCATAGTTTGAGGCGTTCCTTTCATGTGCATCATTATATAGGGAACACCTAGTTGTCCAACTATAGGAATCATATTAGCGTCCATCTTTCCCGCAGAAATATCATTAATAAGTGCAGCTCCAGCTTGGATACATAACTGTGCTATTTCACTTCTAAAAGTATCAATTGAGACCAAGGTTTTTGGGAATTTATCAAGTAATAAGGAGACAATAGGTAAGATTCTTTTTTTTTCCTCTTCGGCAGATATATGAATAGCTCCTGGTCTAGAAGAATATGCTCCCAAATCAATAAAAGTTGCACCATCAATAAGCATTTTCTCTGCTTGTTGTAAGAGGTCATTTTCGTTTTTGTACTTTCCTCCATCATAAAAAGAATCAGGAGTAAGGTTAAGAATTCCCATTACTTTTGGAGTAGAGAGATCAAGTAAAGAGCCTTTGCAATTGATAGTCATTATTGATATTTCGTTTATTTGTTTTAATAAGCAAATGTAATCTATCAGTGTTCATTTTGAGAGGGATTGATAGAATAGTTATGGGTTAATTTTATGGATTTTATTTTCAAACTTGGCATATGATTTTTTTAATTCCCATATTAAAGCGAAATTTACGCAAAATTCAACAGTTATATGCAAGATACATTTACCCAATACGATATAGTAATTAATAATTGTCGAGATCTTTTTAGTAGAAAGATGACAGATTATGGTAGTGCATGGAGAATTTTGAGATTACCTTCTTTGACAGATCAAATTTTTATAAAAGCACAACGAATAAGAAGTCTTCAAGAAAATGAAGTGCGCAAAGTAGATGAAGGTGAAGTTCCTGAATTTATTGGAATTATTAATTATAGTATAATGGCATTGATTCAGTTGGAAAAAGGAATAGCAGAACAGCCAGATTTGTCACCAGAGGAAGCAACAGAACTGTATAATAAGCATATTGGTATAACCAAAGAATTGATGATGAATAAGAATCATGATTATGGAGAGGCTTGGCGTGATTTAAGAGTGAGCTCTCTTACAGATTTAATTTTGCAAAAATTACTGAGAGTAAAACAAATTGAAGATAATAAAGGTAAAACCTTGGTGAGTGAGGGGGTTGATGCAAATTATCAAGATATGATTAATTATGCTGTTTTTGCCATGATTCACCTTGGCCAGGCAGATAACTAGATGTATAAAATACTGTTAAACTGAGAGTGATAAGCTGTAAACCATAGTATCTTGTGCAAATTGTACTATAAAAAAACAGTAATTAGAATGAGAGGTCGATATAGATAATATGCTTTTGATAGGAATCAAAAAAAAATAGAATCTAGACGACTTTCTGATTAGTAAAAATATAAATGCATAGATGAAAATATTAGTTACTTTCTCAAGAATATTTGTAGCCGCACTTTTTTTGTTTTCGGGATTTATAAAACTAAATGACCCTTTAGGATTTTCCTATAAACTTCAGGAATATTTTGGAGAAGGAGTCCTTAATTTAGAATTCCTTATTCCTTTTGCATTATTGATATCGGTTTTTTTGGTGATCTTTGAAATCATACTAGGAGTTACTTTATTACTAGGGTATCTATCAAAGTTTACGGTATGGTCATTATTATTAATGATACTCTTTTTTACGTTTCTTACGTTTTACTCAGCCTATTTCAATAAGGTTACAGACTGTGGGTGTTTTGGGGATGCAGTACCATTGACGCCGTGGGAGTCTTTTACCAAAGATTTGATTTTATTAGTGTTTATTTTGATATTGTTCTTTGGGAGAAAGTATATAACACCATTGCAGCCTCTTACAGCTCACAAGTGGATAGTATTTGCTTCTTTTACAGCATGTCTAGGATTTGCATATTATGTTTTGATGCATCTTCCGGCTCTTGATTTTAGAGCATATAAAGAAGGAACAAATATTCAGGCAGGTATGGAGGTTCCAGAAGGGGCGCCAGAAGCTGTGTTTGAATACCTATGGAAATTTAATGTCAACGGAGAAGAAAAAATTATAACAACTGGAGGAGACTACCCAAAAGTAGAAGGCGATTTTATTGAGGTTGAAACCAAAACAGTTGAAGAAGGGTACGAACCCCCAATTCATGATTTTTCTATAGAAAAAGGAGGAGAAGATTATACCGCAAAATTTTTAGAGAAAGAAAATGTAATTATTATTGTGACTTATAATTTATCAAAAAGTGAGACAGAAGGTTTTCATGCTATAAAAAAGATTACAGATAAAGCAAAGTCTCAAGGGTATGAGGTAATAGGACTTACCGCTTCTATGCCAGAAGATATTGCCAAAAAACAAGAACAGTTTGGTCTAGAGTTTGATTTTTATACAACAGATGAAACTGCTTTGAAAACAATTATACGATCAAATCCTGGGGTTATGAAACTCAAAAAAGGAACCATCATAGAAAAATTACATTGGAATGATGCAGGGAAAATTGATTTGTAAAAAGTAGCAAGACCTGTTGATTAAATAAAAAAGGAAACTCAAAATAAAAATGGGGAGTTATCTCATCAGTAAAATCGGATATGCTTTGCTTACTTTGATAGGTGTGGTAACTGTAATTTTTATGTTATTCACAATTCTTCCTGGTGATCCTGCGCAGATGATGTTAGGGCAAAACGAAACAAAAGAGCAGTTAGAAAATGTAAAGAAAAAATATGGTTTTGATAAACCAATATCAACACAATATTTATACTATCTTAATGACCTCTCTCCAGTTTCGATTCATAGTACAAACCCTGATGATTTCTCATATTATGATAAAGAAAAATATACAGGATTTGATCTTTTAGAGATTGGTAATAAGGTGATAGTGTTCAAATTTCCATACCTAAGAGAATCTTTTCAAAAGAATGGAAAGAAAGTGAGCGAAGTAATTAAAGAAACACTACCTAATACCGCTATTTTGGCGGTATTTGCTATATCAATAGCAATCATTTTAGGGGTTTTGTTAGGAATTATAAGTGCTTTGACAAAAGATAGATGGCCAGATAAAATGATTCAGTTATTGAGCACATTAGGGATGAGCGTTCCTTCTTTTTTTAGTGCCATCATTTTTGCATGGTTGTTCGGGTATGTGCTGAGAGAATATACAAACCTCAATATGACGGGAAGTTTGTATGAAGTAGATGACTTTGGAGAAGGAAGTTATATACAGTGGAAAAACTTATTACTCCCATCAGTGGTATTGGGTATACGCCCTTTGGCAGTAGTTACACAATTAATGCGTAATTCATTATTAGAAGTAATGAGTCATGATTATATTCGTACCGCAAAAGCAAAAGGGCTTTCAACATTTGATGTCATCAGGAAACATGCACTAAAAAATGCGTTGAATCCTGTAGTTACTGCAGTATCAGGGTGGTTTGCATCTATGTTGGCAGGAGCAGTATTTGTAGAATATATTTTTGGATGGAATGGATTGGGGAAAGAAATAGTAAATGCATTAAATACATTAGACCTGCCAGTAATTATGGGATCTGTATTAGTAATAGCAACTATGTTTATACTAATCAATATATTTGTCGATATAATATACGGATGGTTGGATCCAAGGATAAGGACTTGATAACTTAATATCTTAAGAATAAGTAACCACACTATTAACCAAATACATAAAATTTTAAATTAAATGAGAAAAAAAATTGTAGCCGGAAACTGGAAAATGAATAAAAACCTGGCAGAAACCAAAACATTGTTGTCAGATTTGACAGCTAAGTTAGGGGGATCATCTGATGCAGAAGTAATTGTAGCACCTACATTTACAAATCTGCATACAGCCAAAGAAGCTCTAGGAGGAACTGATATTGTTGTGGCAGCACAAAATATGCATCAGGCAGAAAATGGTGCCTATACAGGAGAGATTTCTGCAAATATGCTTAAAAACATTGGAGTAGAAACCGTGATATTAGGACATAGTGAGCGTAGAGCTTATTTTGGAGAAACAGATGAATTGCTTGCAAATAAAGTGAATACAGCATTACAACATGAGATGACTGTGATTTTTTGTTTTGGAGAAGAATTACAAGATCGTAAAAACGATGCTCATTTTACAGTGGTTGAGAACCAATTAAAAGAAGGGCTTTTTCATATCAATACTGCAGATTGGAAAAATGTAGTTTTAGCATATGAACCAGTATGGGCTATAGGAACAGGAGAAACAGCATCTCCAGAACAAGCACAAGAAATGCATGCTTTTATTCGTAAAACTATTGCACAAGCCTTTGACCAAAATATAGCAGATCAAGTTTCTATTTTGTACGGTGGAAGTGTAAAACCAGCGAATGCACAAGAAATTTTTGCAAAAACAGATGTAGATGGAGGATTAATTGGCGGAGCATCATTAGATGCAGATAATTTTACAGCTATAGTAAATGCAATCTAAAAAATAAACACTTCAATAGAAGTGATAATTCTAGAGCATCTCATTTATATGGGATGCTTTTTTATTAGGTATATTTTGTGGTAATAGAGTAACTTTGCCTCGATATAAAAATAATGAAATGTCAGACATAATATATATAGGATATTACTTTAAAGTATCACCTGTTCAGCCTGCTACAGAAATATTAGTGGCAGAGTTGGGGTATGCTGGGTTCGAAAGCTTTGTAGAAACAGAAGAAGGAGTTAATGCTTTTATACAAAAGAGTGAGTGGAATGAAAAAATTCTCGAAGAAATTTATGTCTTGAATTCAGGAGAGTTTGCGATAGATTATAAAGTTGAAGAAATAGAACAGATCAATTGGAATAAAGAATGGGAGAAAAATTTTAACCCCATTATTGTAGATGATGTGTGTAGTGTGAGAGCTCCGTTTCATGATAAACCAGATACAAAGTATGATATCATTATAGAGCCTAAAATGTCTTTTGGTACAGGACATCATGAGACCACGCATATGATGATTCAACATATTTTGAAAACTGATATGAAAAATAAAAAAGTATTGGATATGGGGTGTGGTACAGGTGTTTTGGCAATTTTAGGAGAAATGAGAGGGGCAGGATTAACTGATGCTATCGATATTGATAATTGGTGTTATTTGAATACGGTAGAAAATGTAGCGCGTAACCATTGCAAAAATATTACGACCTATGAAGGAGATGCTTCTTTGTTGTCAGGAAAAGAATATGATATCATTATAGCAAATATTAATCGTAATATATTACTTAATGATATTCAATATTATGCAAGATGTTTAAGAACAGGAGGGAAACTGTTTCTAAGTGGGTTTTATCAAGAGGATTTGGATATGATCACCAACGAATGTAGTAAGCATAACTTAATTTTTAATGATAATTTTGTTAGAAATAATTGGATAGCAGCATCTTATGATGTAAAGTGATATATTTATTGAGATTATAAAATACGAAGTTAGTATATTTGCATAAAATACCCCCTATGAGTACTCAGGAAAAAGTTTTAGAAGAAGTTTTAGAAAAAACGGTAGAACAAGGCAATAGCGAGATTGTTTTGTATAATGATGATGTGAATACGTTTGATCATGTTATAGAAACTTTAATCTATTCATGTGAGCATACACCAGTACAAGCAGAACAATGCGCATTATTGGTACATTATAAAGGGAAATGTACAGTAAAAACTGGAGTTTATGAGGAATTAGTGCCTAGGTGTTCTAAATTGTTAGAAGCAGGACTTAGTGCAGAGATTGTATGATTGACTAATTTGCAACCATTTTTTGATAAGAAAATTAAGAAGTCCATAAAATTATGGACTTTTTTTTGGTTTTATTTTATTTTTTTGGAACTAAAGAGTTGCATTTTGCTGTTACATATGAGTACACTTTTTTGCTTTTTTGTTAAATATTTAAAAACAAGGTAAAATTTAACATACGTAATCTTGATTCTCTTTATTTGTAAGAAAAAACTTTCTTTTTTGTATTTCCTTATATATGATTAAGTTTTCTTTAACATTCTTTTTTCCCTTTTGTTTAAATGCTTTAGTTGTATGTTTTTGTAAGAGTTATCTGTGTATTTTGTCGATTTTGTTGGGTGGCTAAAAATATGTTTTTTTGATTTTAATTAAAAAAAACCTACGGTTTAACCGTATTTTTAGAGAATAGTGTAAAAAATTAACTTTTTTTTCAAAAAAAATATCATATCTTCAAACCGCAAAAAAATAGAAAAGTTCAAAGCTTTCTACATAATTGTATTTAGGATAGAAGGTAACAATTCTATTTTTAGTTTAAAATAACTACACAAATTCAACTTAATTAAAAATGAAAAAAATCAAAGTATTAGCACTCTGTGCTATCGTAGCAGGGTTCGTAACATCCTGTCAAAAAGAAGACATTTCTAACGAAACACAACAAGAAGCAGTTTTAACCCCAACAAAAGATCAACTGTCAAAGTTGTATAATATGGGGATTAATACAGATAATGTTACTGTAGAGAAAATAGCTTTTCCTGATGGAACCTCAGAAAATTTCTTGGTTTCAGGGGATATAACAGTTCCTTTTTCGGGGCTTCAAAAATTCGAAGAATTAGAAGTTGTAGCAGGAGGTCAAAAGCAGTACAGAACAAATAACCTAGTATCTAGTTCTAATAGAAACATTAGCGTTATCGGATATACTGGGTCTGGGTATGCGTTGACCAGTAAGATGCAAACAGCATTACAGTGGGCAGTAAATAACTATAATGCATTAAACAATTCATTAAATTTCACTTTATCTTTTAGTGCGTCAACAAATGCAGATATGGTAGTGTATAATAATGGAGCTTCTGGAGGCGGAGGGTCTGCAGGTTTTCCTAGCGGAGGAAAAGCGCATAAGTGGATTCAAATCAACCAAGGTACAGATTCGTTTAATACGAATGTAATAGAGCATGTAATGACTCATGAAATCGGGCATTCTATAGGATTTCGCCATCAGGATTGGGTATCTCGTCAAAGTTGTAATGAAAATACGAATGAAGGACAAGCAGGAGTAGGGGCGGTTTTAATACCAGGTACACCTAGTTCTCAGTTTGAAGATTCTATAATGCTTGCGTGTTTTAACTCTAGTGATGATGGAGAATTCTCAAGTAGTGATATAACAGCAATTAATGCACTGTATTAAAAAATAGTAATATATTAGATAAGCTTTGAACGTTTTATGAAAGCCATCCTGTTAACTAGGGATGGCTTTTTTTGTCTTTTTAATGTATTCTGCGATACCATGTAAAATGTTGATTCATTGATTGTAATCATGTGTTTTTGGTGAATAAATTATTCTTATTCAGGTTTTTTTAAATGACACTTTTTTTTGTTTAATCCGCTTTATGCAATAGAGTTTCGTAGTAAATTTTCTATTGCATAAAGGGGGTTTAATAGGTTAAATAAAAGTTAATCTACTATATTGTGATAGTAATACTATTATCTTTGGGCGAAAATATATTAATATGAAATATTTGCTTCAGGATTTAAAGGTTAGAGTCAATGACAAAATTTATATTAAAGACCCTGAATCATCAGATTTAGGAAAAAGAATTATCGAGCATAGTATTCTTATGATTCATGAAATAGGGTTTGATAAGTTTACTTTTAAGAAGCTTGGAGAAAAAATAGGGTCTAATGAAAGCTCTGTTTATCGCTATTTTGAAAATAAACATAAATTACTTTTATATCTAACCTCTTGGTATTGGGGATGGCTAGAGTATCAATTGGTGTTTGCAACCAATAGTATTCCTGATTCAAAGAATAAACTAAGAAAAGGGATTGAGATCATTACAAGATCTGTAAAAGAAGATACCTCTTTTTCTCATATAAACGAGGTATTACTTAATCAGATTGTTATCAATGAATATTCTAAGTCATATTTGACAAAAGAAGTAGATGAAGAGAATAAAGAAGGGTATTTTTCTATATATAAACGACTGGTAATACGACTTACCGATATGATTAAAGATGTTGATAACGTCTATGCATATCCTTCTAGTTTGTCCAGTACTATAATAGAAGGCGCAATGCACCAACATTTTTTGGCAGATCACTTTCCTTCATTAACAGACTGCAATAAAAAAGTAACTCCTACAGAATATTTTATAGACCTAGTATTTAATTCAATAAAGAAGTAATATATGATCAAAAACGTTTTAACCTCTTGGCAAAGACTAATAGGGCTTTTAAAACTTGATAAAAAAGATATTTTACAAACATTTTATTATGCAATATTTGCGGGGTTGGTAAACCTGTCCCTTCCTTTGGGAATACAAGCAATTATAAACTTACTACAAAGTGCACAGATTAGTACATCATGGATTGTTTTGGTAGTTTTGGTAACAATAGGAGTGGTCTTTGTTGGATTGCTGCAATTAATGCAAATTCGTATTATAGAAAATGTTCAACAGAAAATTTTCACACGCGCCTCTTTTGAATTTTCGTATCGGTTTCCAAAAATAAAAATGAGTGAGTTGCGTAACTATTACCCACCAGAATTAGCGAATCGCTTTTTTGATACATTAACAACACAAAAAGGCTTGGCAAAGATATTGGTTGATTTTCCATCGGCTATTTTGCAAATTATTTTTGGGTTAATGTTACTGTCTTTTTATCACCCGTTTTTTATCATTTATGGGCTGTTATTATTAGTATTGGTATATATAGTTTTTAAATACACAGCAAAAAAAGGATTAGAAACTAGCCTTAAAGAATCCAAAAATAAATACAAAGTAGCGCATTGGATTCAGGAAATAGCCAGATCTATTGTAAGTTTTAAACTATCAGGTAAAACCAATCTGGCACTACAAAAAAATGATGCTTTGGTTACAGAATACCTGAAAGAAAGAGAAGGGCATTTCAAAGTTCTTGTAGTCCAACTAATACAATTGATAGGGTTCAAAGTACTTGTTACTGCAGGCCTCTTATTGATAGGGGGTATTTTGGTTCTTAATCAAGAGATGAATATAGGTCAATTTGTGGCGGCAGAAATTATTATTGTATTAGTAATAGGTTCTGTAGAAAAGCTAATTGCAGGACTAGAAACTTTTTATGATGTATTGACCTCTTTAGAGAAATTAGGGCAGGTTGTAGATAAAGAGTTAGAACCACAAGGAGGAGAAAAACCGTTTAAAGAAGATGAAGGTTTTATTGTTGAACTTGATACTGTTTCTTTTGTTAACCCCGACAGTAAAAGAAAAATTATTGATGACGTGTCTTTGACTATAGATGAGAATAGTAAAATTTTGATACAAGGGGCCAATGGTGCTGGTAAGTCTACATTATTACGATTGATAGTAGGACTTATAGAACCCGATAACGGAAATATATATATAAACAATGTTGATCTAAAAGGTGTAAATCTAAACTATTACAGATCTCATATAGGACAATCACTGGCAGAAGAATCCCCTTTTGAAGGAAGTATTTTAGAAAATATCACTTTTGGAGACACCTCTATACCAATGCAAGATGTGTATTGGGCAATAGAAAAGGTTGGATTAACACAATTTGTAAAAGAACAACCAGCAGGATTGAATACGATACTCTATCCAGAAGGAAAACAAATAGCATATACCATATCCAAAAAAGTAGTTCTAGCAAGAAGTATCATCAATAAACCAAAATTATTGATTTTAAAAGATCCGCTAGATCAGTTTGATGATGATGAGGTAACTAGAATTATGGATTTTCTTACAGAACCCTCAAGCCCTTGGGCACTAATTGTTGTAAGTCAAAACCAAAAATGGAGACAACGATGTACTAGAAAAATGAATATTGAAAGAGGTAAAATTATAGACGATAAATAGAAAGTTATGCTAAATATTTCTCATAATACTTTAAATAAGAAAGTAGACCTTTCTAATTATAATGCAATGAAAAAAGTCCTTCATAAAAGGCACTATAAGTATTTTAATAGATTTTTAAAAATCTTTGCCATTTTGGTGGTAGTGGTATTGTTTCTTCCTTGGACTCAAAATGTTTCTGGTAATGGTTTTTTGACCACGCTAAAACCTGACCAAAGACCGCAGACAATACAATCTCCGATTCCTGGTAGGATAGAAAAATGGTATGTGAAAGAAGGAGATTTTGTTAATAAAGGAGATACTATCTTATTTATTTCCGAAGTAAAAAATGAATATTTTGACCCCAATCTAATAGAGAGAACAGGTAAGCAAATACGTGCCAAATCTATGGCAGTATCGTCGTATGAAGGAAAAGTAAAAGCCATAGGAAATCAGATACAAGCTTTGCAAAGTGAGCGATCTCTAAAACTGCAACAAGCAAAAAATAAGCTTTTACAGTCTAAGTTAAAAGTGCAAAGTGATAGTATTGAGTATGAAGCGGCAAAAACGAATATAAATATAGCAGAACGACAATATGATCGTATAGTACAATTAGAAAAGGAAGGATTAAAGTCATTGACAGATGTAGAAGGAAAGAGGTTAAAGCTTCAGGAAACCCAAGCAAAACTAGTATCTAAGAAAAATAAGTTATTGGCAAGCAAAAATGAAATCATCAATGCTCAGGTAGAGATTAGTCGTGTAATGGCAGCATATACAGATAAGATATCAAAATCTCAGAGCGATAAGTTTACGGCAACATCTAATCAATTTGATGCAGAAGCACAAGTAACCAAACTAGAGAACCAATATACAAACTACGAGAGGCGAAGTGATATGCATTATATAAAAGCGCCACAAAATGGTTTTATAAATAAAACATTGCGTTCTGGAGTAGGAGAGACATTCAAAGAAGGAGAAAAACTTGTTAATATCATGCCATCAGAATATGACTTGGCAGTAGAAACATATGTAAGACCTATTGATTTACCATTGATTCATCTAGGAGAAAAAACAAGGATACGATTTGATGGATGGCCAGCAATAGTATTCAGCGGATGGCCTAATGTTTCTTACGGAACTTATGGAGGAGAAATTGTAGCTATAGAAACTTTTATTAGTGACAACGGAAAATACAGAATTCTCATTGCTCCAGATCCAGATGACCATAAATGGCCAAAAATACAAGTAGGATCAGGAGCGATAACCATTGCTTTATTAGATGATGTACCCATATGGTATGAGCTATGGAGACAGTTAAGTGGTTTTCCGCCAAACTATTATCAACCCAATAAAAAAATAGCCAAATCTGAAAAAAAATAAAATGAAAAACTATTTTTTGTTTTCCTTGTTTTTGTTGGTAAACTCTCTTTATTCTCAGCAAAAAGATACTATCGTATTAGATTTTAAAGAGTATTTAGGCTATGTAAAAAAGTACCACCCAATAGCTAAACAGGCTGAATTAACTATTAGTATTGGACAAGCAAGCCTCATGAAAGCCAGAGGAGGCTTTGATCCAAAGATAGAAATAGACTATGATCGTAAAAAATTTAAAGAGAAAGAATATTATGATTTATTAAATGCGACATTCAAAATCCCTACTTGGTATGGGATAGAATTAAAAGGAGGTTTTGAACAAAATGAAGGGTATTATCTAAATCCTCAAAATGTAGTTCCGCAAGACGGTCTTTTTAATGCAGGAATTTCTATTGATGTGGCACAAGGCTTATTGATTAATGATAGAATGGCTGCCTTAAAAAAAGCGAAACTCTTTAAAAAGCAAACCAAAGCAGATCGTGATCTTTTGGTAAACCAGGTTTTACATGATGCCGCATTATCCTATTTTGATTGGGTACAAGCGTATAATGAAAAAGAGATTTATGCCAATTTTGTACAGAATGCAAAAATGCGTTTTGAAGGAGTCAAAAAAAGCGCTTTGGCTGGTGATAAAGCAAGTATAGATACTGTAGAAGCCAAAATTACTTTTCAGAATAGAGTACTTAGTCTAGAGCAAGCAAAAATTAAATTAATCAAAAAGCAATTAATAGTATCTAATTTTTTATGGATAGAGAATACTCCAGTAGAATTACAATCTAATGTTGTTCCTGAAAATGAACTCGAAAAAAGTGTAGATACTACATTAGAGATAAATGATCTGCCTTTGAGTGATTATACGGTAGAAAACCATCCTAAATTAATAGCACTCAATTATAAGGTGAAAAGATTAGAAATAGATAAGAAACTAAAAGCAAATAAGCTATTGCCAAAAATCAATCTGGAATACAAGTTTTTGACAGAATATCCCAGAGAAGCAGTGTCTTATAATACCGCAGATTATAAAGGAGGAGTTAGGTTTCGTTTTCCTCTATTTCTAAGAAAAGAACGAGGAGATTTAAAAATGGCAAAATATAAAGTACAAGATGCTAAATTTGAACTAGAGTCCACTCAGTTAAAAATCAAGAATAAAATTCTGACGATTTATGCAGAATTATCATCTTTTACAGACCAAAATAAGTTAATCAAAGATATCGTCAAGGATTATAACACATTACTTACTGCTGAGGAACGTAAATTTAGTTTTGGAGAGAGTTCTTTATTTATTGTGAATTATAGAGAACGTAGTCTTATCGACGCTAGACTCAAAGAAGTAAAAATGCAGAATAAATTTCTTAAAACAAAAGCCAAACTATTTAATAGTTTGGCTATAAATCCAGTAGGATTGTAGTTAGAAAAAAAAAACAAGTTGTACAGTAGAAAAACTATTAGTTATAAGACGAGCTATGTTCTACTGTACAATTTGGTTTAAAAATATTTTGATATAGAGATTCTAAAAAAGCTATCCTCTCTAAAATTGGATAAGATCAATTCATCTTTATCAATATCATTAAAAATACGACCTTCTATAGCGGCAGTCCAACTACTACCAAAACGCCTTGAAGCCTCAAGACTAAAAATAGTACTACTAGACTCTAGATCAGTAATTCCCCCAAATAGTATTGATGTGTCTTGAGTATCGTTGAAAGCGATTCTGCTACCAAAGAAGATGTCATTTTGCAAAGCATTCAATGCAAGTTCATCTCGCTCATCATATAAATATTCGGCTAATAATCCAATATCAAGACCATTTCTGTCAATATTAGAAAAAGTGTATTCTAACCCAACTGCCATTGCAAAAAAGTCTTGTGCCTTTGCATGACGATAGATAGACTCCAGTTTCCATAAAAAAGCATTATGCGTAATCTGTAAATCTAATCCTGTTTGATTGATGATAGGATAAAAAGCATTGATGTTACCTGTGGTATCAAACAAAAACAAAGGTTCTCTACCAGTTCCATAAAAATGAGAAAGCCCAATGTCAAAAATACCAAAATAGTGATTCCAACGAAAAGCAGCATCTTGTCTCCACTCTTCAGCACCACTCTCATAGCCTAAATCATCTTTATCGATAACCGTAGCAAAACGCAATCTCCCTTTATCACCTGCAAACGTACGTTTGCGATGATAAGGAAGGTAGAAAAAGTCAAAAGTTCCAAATTTATCGCTATTCCATGTAAACTGAGCCATGGGCTGACCTAGTTTTTTCTCACCATCAAAAGTTTCTACCGCATCCGTTTGATTGATAATATCAACTAGGTGGTTGCTTTCTGTTACTCCCCAGTACACTTTTCTGATTCCTAAATTCAACTGCCAGTTATTCTTAGCCTTTTGATAATATAGTTCTCGAATATCCCAATGCGTACGCTCATCATCAACATCTACTCGCAAAAAACCTTTGAAATTGATGCTCTCGTATCCTTTATTCCATGCTGCTTTGTATTCAGGTCGTATTGCCAGAGAAGGAAAATGATCTTTCTGTTCATCAAAAAGAGCGTCATCATAAAAGTAACGGTATTCACCTTCTAATTCTAGTTCAAAATCATGATGTGTCTTTTTTAGGCTTTCCGTTTGGGCAGCTATATTATGCATATTGCATACTAAGAGAAGTAGATAATAAATAGGTTTACTATTCATACTTTTATTTTATTATGAGTAACAAAAAACACAAGGCAAGTTTGTGATACTAACTGTTTTGTAACCAAAAAAACCTGTAATTAACGCTCAGACAGAGCCTTGTGATTTTGTTATGCCAATTATATAATTGTTTTTATTGCCCAGCTCTTTTGAGTGCTACTTGAGTAAAATCTTCATCGGTAAGATTAGCTTCAAAGTTGTATTCACTAAATTTTAGCACAGTTTCTTTATTACTTTGATGGTTTACCATAGTAAATGTACCTGCTCTCCAGAATTTTCCTTTGTATAACTTGTAATTACTATAAGTAAGTGTTTTTAGAAGAGAATTCTTTCTATCATAGAACTCAATTTTTTCAATGCGATACCCTTTACTCTTGTTATAGGTCACAATACGTCTGGTATATCCTGATTTTGGATCAACAGGATCTTGTTCTACCAGTAAAAGAGTTCCATTTTCTTTTAGAAATTTGTAGCTATACTTTTCCACTTCCTGAGAAGAAAGATCCTCATAAGCAAACTCACTACCAACAAAAGGCCCAGATTTATTATTAGAGGATATTCTTTTTACTCTTTTGATAGAGGGTAAGAATAACCATTGATCATCTGACCCTATTTTATGAGTAAAGGTAAGAGTTGAGGTTCCTTTTACATCTTTGGGGCTATTAAAAACAATTAATGATTTGTCACCATCGGTAGTTTGTTCCAGAGTTTTGGTAATCAACAAACGTTCACTGGTTTGCCCGTTTTTATTTTTTAGAGTCATTTTTAGATGAACGATAGAACTGTTAAATCCTTGGTCTGCTTTGTCAGCAGCTTTAGCAATTTGTAAGCCACGTTCTTCGGCACTTTGTGCTGTTAAAAAAGTGATACTCAAAAGAGATAGGCCAATTAAAATTAAGGTTTTCATAAATGATAATTTTTATTGTTTATTATTTGTCTAATTGTATTTGTGTGTTTAATTCTTTTACAGGTGTTTTGACTTCACTTTTTTTGCTTACCAGAATTAGTAATGAAGGAAGCAATATGAAATCAATAATTAATGCAGATAGAATGATGATAACTGTAATCCTAGCCATATAACTGTTTAAAGCAAATGAAGAAGTAGAAAGCACTGCAAATCCTGCCAAGAGTACAATTGTAGTGGTTACCAATGCTTTTCCTACCGTTTCAAAAGCATAGATAACAGCTTGTTTGGCATCATACCCCAGCTCTCTACGTGCTCGTAAGAATTTACTCATAAAATGTACTGTGTCATCTACAATAATCCCTAAGGTCATACCAAAAACGATGACCATTCCTGTATTGATTTGTGCCTTGTACATAGCCCAAAAACCAAAACCGATAAATACAGGAGTAACATTTGGAATGATACTGAGTAGTCCCATTTTGAAATTCCGTAAAGCAAACATGAGTACTAAAGAAATTAGGATTAAAGCAATAATATTTCCTTTGAGCATGCTGTCTGCTTGTCTAAAGCCTAATTTTGAAAACATAAGAGTAGGGCTTACAGCAATTGTATGCATTGGTTTTGGAGTGTTATCCTGTAGCCACTGTTCAGCTCTTTTTGAAAAATTAATCATCTCAGAACTCGATATATTTTGTATAGTAACAGTTACTCGGGTTTCTGATTTATCAACATTGATTTGATTGTTGAGGTCTAAACCAAAAGGAAGAGAGAGCTCATATAATAATAAGTATTGAGCAGCTTCTTCACGGTTATTAGGAACTTTGTAAAAAGATTCATCATCCCCATGCATTGACTTGTTGACTCTTCTAGCGACCTCACTAAATGCATTTACATGAATAACTTCTGGTTGTATATTGAGCCAGTTCTCAAATTCATTTAATTTTTGCAGATATTCAGGGTTATTGATTCCTCCACTTTCTTCGCTACCAACAGAAAATTCAACATTGTAAATTCCGGTTAGATTTTTACTGATGTAATCTGTATCACTTCTGAACTGTACTGTCTCATCAAAATAGTTAATGAATTCATCATTAAATTGATTTTTTGTGGCCAAGTAGGTCATACCACTTATAATGATTGTGGATATAATAGTAAGTCGTACTGGTTGTTTGGCTACAAATTCTCCTAGACTGGTGTACCAACTTGTTTTTTGAACATCTTTTTTAGTCTCTTTAGTTTTTACAGGTAAAATAGCCATAAGAGCTGGTAGTGCAGTCGTAGAATACAAGAAAGCCATAGTCATCCCGAATGCTGTAATGTTTCCTAAATCCCAAAAAGGAGGAACATCTCCAAAATTCATAGTCAGAAAACCTATAACAGTAGTTAGACTGGTGATAAATACAGGCATAAAATTAAGACGTATAGATTCTACAAGAGCTTCCTTTTTTGCGTACCCTTCTTTACGCATTTTTTGTAACATTGTGATCAGAATATGAATACTATCTGCTACAGCCAAGGTTAATATCATTGTAGGAAAAACTGAAGAGGGAGGAGTAAGCTTAATTCCCATCAACCCTACAAAACCAATAGCACTCATTATAGAGAATACAACTACGATAAAAGTAGCAATCGTACTCACAAAGTTTCGTGTAAGGATCAAGGTGGTTATGATAACAATTACTAGCATGATTAAAGTGAGCATCATATCTCTCATAGAAGACTCAAAAAATGCAGTGTTTAGAGGAACTAAACCAGATGAATGTATCTGAAAGTTAGGGTGTTTTTCTTGAAAATCAGCAATGGTTTTTCTTATAAAAGCAGTTACCTCTGGTATTTCTTTTGCACTGTCTTTTCCTGGTAATCGCACGGTAATATTAATAGCGGTTACACTTCCTTTTTCATTGATAATACGATTGACAAGCAAAGGTTCTTTTAATGCTTTTTCTTTGATGATTTTGATTTCTGCCTCTGTTTTTGAAGCTGATTCATACGACAAATCATCTACATAAAGGTCATCCCCTTGAGCGCTTGTATGTTGAAAATTGGTTATGGCATCTACTCTAGAAGAATGAGGAGTATTCCACGCTTCTGCTGTGAGTTCTTCTATAGCAGTCAGATTCTCTTTGGTAAATATATTCTCATTAGAAGGGGAGAGAACGATAACTACATTATCATCTTTGGTGTATTTATCTTGTAGTGCATCAAAAGCTTCGAGTTCCGGATTAGATTCACTGAAGAATACATGATAATCACCATCAAACTCCATATTTCCTTGAGATCCGAGACCTAATGCGATTATTAGGGTAAAAATTAATACTGCCCATTTGAATTTGATTACAAATTCTGCCCATTTTTTTGCAAACGCGTTTGTAGCGTTACCAGCTTTTTTAAGTGCATTCATTTTTTAGTTTATTAGTTGACCAGTCGACTTGTGGTGTGATACAATTCAATCTGATACAGGTTGTTGATATGAGTTTTATTATTTAGACGATTTACTCACTAAGTGAGATTTTAATACTATGAGGCTAGTTCTGTGGTGGTTTATTTATAGTAAAATAGGACATGATCTTTTAAGTAGTAATGGTTAAAAATTGACCAGTCGATTATTGGTTAATATTATTTATTATCTATACCATATTGTTATTTTATTTTAAAATTAATAATTGACCAGTCATCTATTAGGTGTTCAAAAAAAATTACTTTAAAAAGAATTGTTTAGTCATATTGAGTACATTTTCAATAGGATAGCTGCTTTGAGATTCTTTCATAGTGGTCATTGCTCCTTTACCAGCATCCTCAATAAATTCAACTATATCGATTATGTTTATAGAAGCATCAATCTCTCCCTTTTGTTGGGCTTCTAGGCCTGTTTTGATAATTGCTTCTTTTATAATATTATTTTTATCCAAAATAGCTTTTCTGATATTGTCATTATGCTCGGCCATTTCATTACTCAAATTACAACCCATGCACCCCATTTTGCATTCCAATTCTTTTTTGAGTATTTCAATTCTATATTCATAAAATTTAAGCAAACGCTGTTTTGCAGAAAGTGATGTGTCGTGCAAAATAGCAATAGTAGGAGTGATCTGCATTGTAAAATACTTATCAAGAGCCTTCACTACAAAATCTTCTTTGCTATCAAAATAAAAATAAAAAGAACCTTTAGGAACCTCAGCCGCTTTTACGATGTCATTTACACTAGTAGCATTATACCCTTTAGACCATATGATTTCTATCCCTTTTTCTAAAAGGTAGTCGGCCTTGGTTTCATGCTTTATAGTTTTTGACATTATTTTTCTTTTGAAGAAACAAAAGTATGACCACTCGTCTAGTTAAACAAATTTTATAGTGTTAAAATTTTATTTAAAGCCCTTTTTTTGTTTTTAATGGTTGATTATAAGTGTAGTAATTGTATTTCTTGTACGCTGTGATATGTTTCAAGAATACAACTAGCGATAAAAAAGTAAGATTTTATTAATCTATATCATTTTATCGCTAATCAGTGTATCGTATTATAATATCAAGTTCTATTGTAATTCTGTGATAGCTCGCTCTAGAATCTCATCTTTTGTCAAATCACTCCAGTCAAAAAGAACTTGAATATCTGGGGGAACTCCATTTTCATAATCAGGCTTTTTATCTAATGTTAGTGCTTGGGTAATAGAAAACCGATAGGTCCATCCATTGGGTAATTGTCCGCCATTAGGAAGGCCAAGTCCTCCTCCCGTGGTATCGCCCATGAGTATCATATTAGGAAGTGCCTTTGTAGAAAGAGAGAAAAATGATCCTGCACTATATGTACCTCTGTCTACCAATACGATTACCTTATTTTTATATCGTATTCCGTTATATGGTGATACGTATACTGGTTTGGCATCTGAAAAATCATTATGACCAGTACCTGTTTTTATTCTAGAATAGTTTACAAGTGTTTTCTGTTCAACAAAACGATTTAATATGTCGAATATATCTGATACTGCTCCGCCACCATTTTCTCTTAAATCCAAAATTAGTCCTTTGGTATCTTTATACCTATTTAGTACAAAATTTAAATTGGTTGCGTCAACAGTTCCTGGAAAAGATGGGAAACGTATATACCCAATTTCTTTGTTGTCAAGGAAGTTATGGCGAAACGGCCCAGAAATATAGTAATCTTGGGATAAATAATGATCCTCAATGATACGCCAATCAAAATTATCTTGCCCTAAGTAATTAACTCCAAAAGTTGAGATATTAAAATTTGAAATGAGGTTTGTATGATCATCTCTAAGTTCTGTCAGCATTGCTCCTAATACATTAAAGAGAGAATCTTGAGTCATGCCATCATATATTTTGGCAGAATACTCAGATTTTACAAGTTCCCAATCAATATTTTTTAATTCAAAATAAGCATATTTCTCATTACATTCATTCCACAAGTATTCAAAGTTGTCTCTTGGGTTTGTAGATTCTAGATCATCTTCAAAAAGTACTTTCTCACAAGAAGTAAGTGATAGTGCTATGATTACTATAGTATATAACTTTCTCATCATTTATTTATTATTTGTATTAAACAAGAGAGTGAATTTTAAAGTGTGATTAGCCATTTCAAATTTATCTAAATCACCTCCAGTCTTATATGCATCCCATAAATAGGAAAATTGAATTGCATTCTTGTTTTTTAGTGAAATGGTGTAGTCTAAGGCGCTATTAACTCTGTACCCAGAAAATATCTTAAACTGATAATCATCAAACAGTACAGGGTCATTAAGTAAGCTTGATTGCCCAGAATATGCATAACCATTACGAAAAGAACTATTAATCAAACCAACATTAAGCCTGAATGCCAAATTTTTTGTTCTAGGTTTTAGCTTATATTTTATAAATAAAAACTTCTTGTTTTTTTCTTTTTTGCGGCTTACATCTTTTTCCAGTTTTACAGAACCAAAAAGAGTTGGTATTAGTTCAAACCCTATTTGGTTATTTAATAAAGCCTCATTGACTCTAAAATTACCAGAAGTACTCAATAAACCTCCAGCTTTTATATTTAGTTTTTGAGAACTCAATTTGCGGATCTGATATAATCGCGAATAAAATAGAGATACACTTTTAACAGTACTGAATTCTGAATGATTATTAAATTTATTATGAAACTGCCCAAAAGAATAAGATAATCCAATCTCTGATTCTCTTTTTGAATTAGCTTTGAGATAGGATAGAGAGAGGTATTTTGAGGTTCCTTTATAAAAAAGAGGAGAGGTGGCAAAATCCCTGAAATTAGAAGGACCCAACCCCGCAGAAATACCAATATAGGCAGGTGTGTTTTTTCTCAATTCTTTTTTAGAAAGAGTAGGGGTTTCTGTTTGTGAGATACTTGTCAATGAAACAAAGAATAGCAACAGATTTATAATTTTGTTCTTTTTTATCATGTATGTATTGTTTTACTTCTTGTTATTTGGACAATTGATCTAATCTATTGACAGGAAAAAAATGATTAGGTTGCATCTGGGTCTTATAATTACGGATACTATTTACTAATTAATTTTAATACTGTAGTGAGTTTACTCCTGAAGGACATACCTTCTTCTTAATTAAACGCATAGGGTTTTAGAATTGAAACTTCCTTTTTCTACTTGGGAGTAACACGTTTTTTTATTTTTAAAGCCCATCTTCTCGTTTTGAAAGCCAATCTGAATATTTGATTTTTAAGCCATCTCTTTTTTCTTTAGAATCAACTATAATATCCATTCCTCCATAATATGGTATTAGAATGCAACCTCCTTTTGGACTGATAAACATTGCTTGAAATTCATCATCGGCTATACTTTTCAATAAATCGTTTTTAGAATTCCGTTTCCAAATGTCAGATCTAAAATAAATGTCATAGAAAAAATCAACATCATATTGTTCGGGGTAGATTTTATGAAGCTCAAGAGTTCTACATTTTTTAAATTCCCCAAAGCCAGATAATTCATTTGAGATACCAGTTGTCAATTCCTTTTCGTATTGTCCCGTTACAATCATGATTTCTGAATTTTCTTCAACTAATTCCGAAATTAATTTATTTTGTCTATTTAAAATTATTTGATATTCATCTTCTGTTTCTGCATATCTCTTTGATTCTGGTAGATTATGAACCCGTATCCATCTATTTGAATAAATACCTTTCAATTCATGCCAAATTGGATTGGCTTCAGCATAGGTTGTACGCCAATATTTAGTGAATTCTTCGCAGTTCATAAAAATCAATTTTTATATTTTGTTTTTAATTTCATAAGTGTTCGTAAAATACGATTTTTGTTTTTTCTTATTGTGTCTGGTGTTGTTTATGTTGTTTGGTTCTTTTTTTTCTATAGTATATTTAGCTAAGAGTGATATAATTTATCAGGTAGGTCTTATGATAGGTGTCATATTTGAGTATGCTCAAATCTTTATGTCACTAGATTATAGCCAAGATGTTTGAGTTATTCTCACAAGCTAATATAGCAGTTTAAGGTTTGTTTGTTGAGTTTAATTTATTGATTAATAGGGTGTATGTTTGTAAGTTTTATACGTTTTGTAATGGCGATCATTATCAAAAGAGTCGATTATTTGATTAATATGGTGTTAAACAATTTCTTCAAATCCCTGCCTTGTAACTTCTTTTCCATTTCAGGAAGAATTTCCATATTATCCCAGAGGCCAGTGAGAAGTGTTTTTGCATATTCTTGCGGTAATTCTTTTTTTAGCATTAATTGATTTGCGGTTAGATTATCATACTCAAAAGTCTCATATTGAATCGAAAAACCATTAGAATCATCTATAATCGCATACCAACTTCTAGTCAAACCTTCATTAGCAGGCATGCCAATTACTCCAGGGTTAATCCAGATTAACTCTTCTTTTTTATCATAAAAAGGCAATCCACAATGCCCAGCAATAATCACATCGCTATTACTCGCATCAAAAGATGATTGTTTTATCTGCCAAGAAGTAGACTGAAAAATGAATTCTGAGATATGATTATAGCTACCATGAACCATTGTGAAATTTTTGCTAGCAAACTCAAAACTCATATAGTCTGGTAGAGATTGCATCCACTGTATCGATGTCTTTGATAATTGGTTTTGAGCATACGCATACCAGGTTTTAGAAAACCCATCACAACGAGAACCAGCTTTAAAATCACATCCACAGTCTATAGCACCAGTTCGCAATTGTTCTTCTACATTTCCAATAATAGAATGTGCTCCCCATTGCATAAATCGTTGCACGGTTTCTTCGGGTTGTGCACAATATCCTACAATATCACCAGTACAGAAACAATTTTCTGAAGCAATTCCTTTTTTTTCAGCAATCGCAATAAGAAATTCTAATGCTTGCAAATTACTGTATACTCCACCAAAGAGGAGTATTTTTCCGTTACGTTTGCCTAGGGCTATCGTCTTTTTATCCATACAGGTACAAAATAAGCAATAAAACAACATACTAACCCCCAAATATTAACCCATAAGAGTTCAGAATAAGTACCAGTAGTATATATAAACTCTTTTGGGAAAAGATCAAAGACAAGTATAAAGCCAAATAATAATCCACAGCCTACAGAAAGAAAAAAGCTGATTTTAGGAACCTTTTGTTTCCAACATAAAAAAATGGGAGTTAATCCAATAACCATCGTACCACTTATGGTAGTTGCAGACAGAATCTCGGCATCTAGAAAAACAGGAATTGTTCCTGCAATAGCCACAATAACCATTATCCATCTACCCAAAGATAAACTAGTACCTAGTTGTAGATCTATTGCCAGTAATTTGGCAGAAGAAGAAAATGTGGAATCAAGTGTAGAAGCGCCTGAAGTAATCATAATAAAATTGACAACAAGTAAAATGACAGCCCCAAAAGCTTTACTCACAGTTACCGCTGCTTGACCTTGTAAACCTTGTTGCTGAGCAAAAATACCTACTACACTAAAAAGGGTAATGCATACTCCGCCTATTACTGTAGCCCATAAAAAACTGTGTAATGTTGTTTTTGGTGTGCTGATAAATCCTCGGTCTGTTAATACAGGGTCATGAAAAGGATAACTGAACGATTGCAGTATGGCGGCAAGTAATAGATTTCCTCCCATAGCCATGCTCCACTCTCCAGATGAGGCAACATCTGTCAAGGAGAAAGTATCTACCTCAAAAATATTCCAAAGAATTACAAAAAGTAAAATTGCAAATAATCCCATTTGTAATACATCTGTAAAGATACTACTACTTAAACCACCTTTTAGCGCATAAGCAAGTGTAAGAATAGTAAAAAGTATGATTGCACTATAATACCCACTACTACCTGCTTCTCCAAAATAAGAACCTATTACCATTGTGTTGGACCATACCTCATTAAACAGTCGTATACCAATCAATATAGAAAAAATGAGCAATGCTCCTTGCCCAAAACGAGAAGCTAGGAATTGATGAATACTCTCAAAACCTCCTTGAGTTCGTAATTGGTATATTATAATTCCCGCAACAGCAAAGGATACATAATAAGCAGCATAAGCAACACCTCCAACCAGCCCAAAGCTAAGCCCCAGATTTGCAGCATTGGTAATGCTTTTGGCAAATATCCAAGAGATTACAAGACTACCAGTAAGCATCCATAACGAAGGCTGAGTCTTTGCACTGGATGCTTTATAAAATTGATTGTTGGTTTTAGCTAGTGGTGACCACCAGAAAAATAACAATCCAGATACTATAATTAGAGACCATTGCCAGATTTCTATTTCTTCCATTTTATTTCTTTATTCATCCCACCAAACAGGAAAATCAATACTATTGTTATTCGTGTTTTGTGCTGCTTGATTATAATTAGCAGTATTTAATGTTGCTTCCTCAGTTGGGTATGGTATTCTCACTGGGATAGCTCCATTATTCAAGCTTGCAGATACAGGTTTTAATCTAGGAAAACCAGTACGGCGATACTCTATCCACCCTTCATATCCATTAATCATATTAGCAATCCATTTTTGAGTACTGATCTGTTCTAGTGCCTTATTGGTATCAAAAGCTACAGTAGTATTCAAGTAATTCTCTGGTAATGTAGTTTGCCAATACTCAAAAGCCTCTGTTATTCCTGTATCATACAATGTTTTTGCATCTTCTGTAATAAACCCTTTTACAGCCGCTTCAGCTAGTAAAAAGTGAGTTTCCCAAGCAGTCATATAATTGGCATCAAGGTCCCCTGTGTGTTCCCTAAAAATTGTTCCTGCCAAAGAATATTCTGCCAGAGAAATTGTGGTTTGAGAAGCATCAATACCATTGATAAGTCCATTATACTCATTCGCTGTAGCATTACCAAAAGGACGAAATAAAACGTTTATTCTAGGATCATTCAATTCAATAAGGATATTTTCTATTGTTTCAGACATAACAAAGTTATTAAAATCTCCTGCACGCAGTCTGGCCAATCTAAAATTATTAGGTTCACTATCTGTAAATTCAAAAACGGCATTACCAGCATTGGTAGTGATATAATTACCTTCAGATACGATAGCTTGTAATTGTTCACTAATATCTTCTTTTCCAGAGATGCGTATGAGTGCTTTGATACGTAAAGAATTAGCAAATTTAATCCAGTTATCTAGGTTACCATTATATAGTACATCACCCTCTAGAGTACTATTTCCTGAATAGTTTTGAATAGCTTCGATACCTTTTTCTAGGTTATCAAGAATTCCACCTTCAGCCATATAGATAGTTTCTTGCGTATCGTATTTTGGGGTAACGGTACCCTGATCACCGATAAACGCTTCGCTATAAGGAACATCTCCAAAAAGATCAGTAAGTGTCATGGTCATATAAGCTTTAAAGATCAATGCAGGCCCTTCATAAACAGTAAAAGTTGACACCTCACGTGATTTAGTCAAAATGGTTTCATTATCCCGAAGATTGGTATAAAAGATAGCCCATGGGTTTCCTCCTAACTGTGGAGATTTGAGTGCATGGCGATCAAATAAATTAAAATCTAATGCAGTAAGGTGTTGGCTCAATAGATTACCTGCCACAAAACCTTCATAAGACATTTGCTCTCCATAATTATAAAGTACTTGTCGTAATAATAAACTAGGCTGTACATCTACAGGAGCATTGGGATTCGTATTAATATCTTCAAAATCCTCTGCACATCCAGCTAGAAGAATTGTAAAAACAAATAAATAGATATAATTTTTCATTTTTGCGTTTTTTAAAAGTTAATCCCAATTTTTAAACCAAAACTTCTAGAAGTAGCATATGACAGATCCTCAACGCCACTTACGAGCCCTTGTCCCTGTACAGCTAATTGTTCAGGGTCAAAATGAGAAATATCACTAATTGCAAATAGATTTCTACCAATAAGGGAGATATTGAAATCAGCCCCTTCTTTTAGGAAGCCTACAGCTCCTTTATCAAGAGCAAAAGAATACCCGATAGAAAATTGTCTAAGTTTTAGATAAGAAGCATCATATACATTGTTCTCTTCATGATTACGATCATAGAACTGTCGGTAATAACTCTCTGGTGTTACTGCCGTTGTGTTAGGAGTATAAACAGGAGTGTCTGCCGTACCAGTATTTACAACTCCTTGAGCAATAATACCAGCATCAGGTCTGTAAGCAGTTTCTTCTAATTGCCCCCCAACAGCTGCCAACGATAGTGTGCGAGAAACAAGTTTACCACCTTGTCTCCAATCCAGTAAAAAATTAATATCCCAATTTTTATATTGAAATTGATTGTTTATCCCGACTATAAAATCAGGAGTATAATTTCCTAGTTTTTTTAGTGTATTATCGGCTATAAATCGCCCTTCTGGAGTAATTACAAAATCACCATTCTCATTACGCAAATAACCAGTACCATAAAAATCGCCTATACGTCCACCTTCTTCTACCTGAAACCAAACTGTTTGATCCGGGTTATTATATACTCTAGAATAAGCTAGTGTAACCCTACCTTCTTGTTGCGGTAGTGATGTAATAGTAGAGACATTTTTACTAAAATTGATGGTAGTGTTCCATTTAAAGTTTTCATGTTTAATAGGGATAGCGTTTAATACAATTTCTACACCACAAGAACGCACCTTACCTCCATTAACTACCTGTTGATTGAACCCTGATGATATAGGAATAGGCAGCGATAGGATTTGATCTTTGGTGAGTGCATGATAATAAGTAATATCCAGATTCAGGCGATCTTTAAAAAAGTGAATATCTGTTCCAAATTCATATGAGGTGGTCTGTTCAGGTTTTAAATTAGGATTAGGGATAAAATTTTGATTTGTAAATGTAGGTTGTGAATTTACAGAGGTCTGCGACACAAAAGCACCAGAAGTCTGATAGGGATCAGTATCGTTACCTACCTGAGCAATACTAGCTCTTACTTTGGCAAATGAAATTACTTTAGGTAATTTGAAGGCATTACTTACAACAAAACTAGTAGATGCCGAAGGATAGAAAAAAGAAGTATTTTCTGCCGAAAAAGGAGTTGCCAATGCACTAGACCAATCATTTCGCCCTGTAATATCAAGAAATAGATAATTTTTATATCCAAATTTGAGCAATCCGTACAAGCTATTAATACGCTTTTTAGACTCAAAACCAAAACTTTCTATAGGAGAAGCGGCATTATTAAAGCTAAAAATTCCAGGTTGCGCCAATTGTGTAGTTTGGGTCTGTGAGGTTTTTGCTTTTTGATCTAGGCGATTTCCTCCCAATGAGATGTCAAAATTAAAATCATTAATTTTCTTAGTATAATTCAGTAAGAAATCAGTATTGATTTCTCTATAGGTAACATCATGCTCTGCATAGGCACCGTTTCTAAATCTATTGGTGCTAAAATTTCTTAAAAATTGTCGCTTTTCATTAGAATAATCCATTCCAGACCGTATTGTCAGACTTAGATTAGTAGCCAACTCTTGTTGTATAGATATATTACCAAAGACACGATCTCTATCAAAACTGTTTCGGTTTTCAGAAAGAATAAAATAGGGATTATCAAAAAACGTATAGTTAAATGAATATTGTTGTATTCCTTCAAGGCCTGATTGCCAATAGTCTTTTAGGTTGTTGGTATTAAGAGATCTAGGCCCCCATGCTACTAGAGAATAGTTTACATTCTCAGAACCATACCCATTAGATGGGCGGTTATCACTGCCAGTATTTACATAATTTATAGAAGCATTTACTGTTGTTTTTTTTGTGGGCAAAAAACCAAGGTGGGTAGCTATAGTTTTTCTATCAAGATCTACTCCAGGAATAATAGATTCGCTTCGTAAATCAGTAAAAGATAAGCGATAGTTTCCTTTGTCAAAATGAGAAGAAAGAGCTATGTTATTTATAGTGGTTACCCCAGTTTGATAAAAATCTTTCAGGTTGTCTGGATGAGAAATAAATGGAGTAGGAGTAATAGAAGTAGAAGGATTATCATATAGAGCAGTGTCTCCCCCACGCACAACAGTGCCATTGGATAAAGTAACAGGGCTATCAAATTGAGGAATCAATGTACCTTGATTTAATCTTGGTCCCCAACTATAGGTGATATTATCATTAACTCCACCTCCTAAACCATCTACATATTCAAACTGACCAGAGTTTCCCTGTCCGTATTGATTTTGAAATTGAGGCAATCGAAAAGCAGTATCGATAAACAAGCTAGAATTGATACTAATTCCTAATCCTTTGCTGTTAGCACCATTTTTTGTAGTAATAATAATAACCCCGTTTGAAGCTCTGGTTCCATATAATGCTGCAGCACTTGGCCCTTTTAATACAGATACATTTTCAATGTCATCTGGATTTACGGCCATAGCACCATTTCCAAAATCAACTTCCTGAAAACCTGCTGCTGCCTCATTAGTATTATTAAAAACGGTTGAATTATTAATAGGAGTACCGTCTACAATAAATAAAGGGGTATTATTGGTAAAGGATTGCTCTCCTCGTATTACAATTTTTGAAGAAGAACCAACTCCTGTAGCTCCTCCTGGAGTAACGGTAACTCCTGCCAGTTTTCCTGCCAGATTATCCAGAAAGTTTACTGATTTTACCTCTGCAATATCTTTATGATTAATACTTTGCACAACATATCCCAACTCTTTGTTTTCTCGTTTACGATTGAGAGCTGTAATAACGATTTCATCCAAACCTGTAGATCCTTCTACGAGACTTACATTGATAATAGAATTGTTATTTATGATTACCTCTTTGGTTTTAAAACCTAAAGAAGAAAAAACAAGGATAGCATCATTGTTTTGTGTTGAGATAGAATAGTTACCATTGGCATCACTACTAGTACCTTGAGAAGTGTTTTTAACTTGAATATTTACAAATGGTATAGTAGTACCATCGGTTGCTGTAGTTACAGTTCCTGTAATTACATTTTGGGCATGACCAAAGGACACTAATAATAGTGCCAGCCCTATAAAAAGGTGCTTCATAAAAATAATAAGATAGAATTAAACTATTAATTTGACTGTATGTATGATATCAAATCTGGAGAACCTTTATTAAAAGGAATAGTATGTATTGTAGTAACTACAAGTTTAAACTGATAGATAATAGCCTCATAAATACAAGAAAATAATTGTAAGAGAATAGATTTTAATAGTCTAGTAGTACGATTTATTCTACTTAAAAAGAACCTTAAATCCTGTAATTCATCAATATCCTTAAGCCTAGATAGGAGTTTAATATGTACCCCAGAGGCAGATATTTTTTTAATAAGAGATTTTGATAATAGCCTTGTTTGCCAAGGTAATTGTATAAAAGAGTCTTTTTCAAAATCTGATCTATCAAGCCCCAGAAGGTAGATGCCACCATCTATAGATGGACCAACAACCATAGTATTGTGCATCAATTTATGACTAGTATCAATAAGGTAAGATGCAGTTAGATTTGGACTATCATTACCAATGGTAATAATTTTTTGATATCCTTTTTCAAAAAGATCTTCTATAGCATTGGCAAAACGTTCTCCAAAAGTAGTACCATGTTGCTCTTTCTCTGAATATATAGCATAAGGAAGCCCTGTTTTACGAACCTCGGTAAGAGTTTTTTTATTAAAATGATCAAACAACTGTTGTCCATGTACTAAATGCTTGTGTTTCAATTCTTCTTGAGAAGAATTGGCAAATACAAGGATAGCTATTTGCTTTTGATGGTTTGGCAATGGATTCTCAATTTTCATTTTGGAACTAATACCGTCGTAATGATTAGGTAGTACTTACAAAAAGTAAAATTATTATTTTAAAAAACACAAACCAATGGTTATCGCTTTTATATATAGCGAAACAATTTTACTACCTCTATTTATCCAAAAACACGATGCCCCATTTTTCCCCAATCAAATAATAGAAACAGGATGGTATTAATGCTATCCTTAAGACGTTTGCGTATTAGAGAAAAAGCCTTGGTGATATGAGCTTCTACAGTTTTGATATTGATATTAAGATGATTAGATATTTCTAGATTTGTAAGTCCTTCTTTTTTACTTAATTCAAAAATTTGTTTGCATTTAGGAGGAAGCTCTTGTATTGCATGTTTAACCATATTAATGAGTTTTTCCATCATTTCATGATCTTCTTTCTCTACAAAAGAATTAAGATATTCGATGTATTTTTTTTCTATTTTGGTTACTGCTTTGGTTTTTCGATATTGATCAATAAACTCATTATAAGTGAGTCGATATAAATAATTTTGTAATGAAAAATTTATATTAAGCAGTTTTCTTTTTTCCCATATTTTGATAAAAACATTCTGTACGATATCCTGAGATTTCATAGTATCGTTTATCAAACTATCTGCATAAACACAAAGTGTGTGGTGGTATGTATCTATTAGATAATTATAAGCTTTCTCATCTCCTTTTTTCAAAAACAACATAAGTGTTGCTTCATCTTTAAAACACTGTTTCATACTCTTTTCTAGATAAAATTATACAATAGACATAGCAGGTTTTAATAGCATTCTTAAGAAACAAATGTAATGTTAAAAAAAATAAAAAAAAATTAACAAAAAAGGTAGGGTATTCGTAATGAGCCTCGTAATAAGGGTATGATATCCAAAAAAACAGAAGAACTTATTATAAAATATATGGCCGCATCAATTTCTGCAATAGAGCTTGATGTGTTGTCAGAATGGTTAGAAAATACAGGTAACAAAAAAATATTTAATGAGTATATCAAAATTAATTATGCAATCCGTCATAATATGAATCAATATGATGCAGAACAAACTAAAAAGATCATTGCAAAAAAGATTAAAAATGATCGTAGGAGATTTAATTTTCAAATAATATCTAAATACGCTGCTGTCATAGTACTATTGATTTCCATGCCTTTTGTTTATAAATATTATGACAACGATGTAGAGGCAATTATAGAACCAGGAACAAACAAGGCGATATTAAGTCTAGAAGATGGAAAACAAATATTTTTGGAAAAAGGAAAAGAGTATCACTATCAGAATAGAGTAAGTAATGGTGAAGAATTGGTATATAGAGAGACCTCTTCAGGCAAAGAATTGAAATATAATTACCTTACCATTCCTAGGGGAGGACGCTTTTTTATACACCTGTCTGATGGAACCAAAGTGTGGTTAAATTCAGAAACCAAATTAAAGTACCCAGTAAGTTTTATCAAAGGGCAACCCAGAGAGGTAGAACTGGTTTATGGAGAAGCTTATTTTGATGTATCCCATAGCACACTTCATAACGGAGATGCTTTTAAGGTGCATACGCAAATACAAAATATCGAGGTATTGGGAACAGAATTCAATATTAAAGCATATCAAAACGAAGAGTCCTTGTATACTACATTGATTAAAGGAAGAGTAGCTATCGATAATGGTATTTTGAGCAAGTTTTTGAACTCAGGGCAACAAGCCATAGTCAATATTCAAAATGAGCAATTAAAAATAATAGATGGTATAGATACAACTCCCGAGATCGCATGGAAAAACAATTTTTTCATGTTTGACAAGCAAAAACTAGGCAGCATGATGAAAACCTTGTCTCGATGGTATGATATTGAAGTAGTATTTGAAAATGAAGAAGCTAAAAACATCATTTTTTCAGGAATATTGAGTAGAGAATATAATATAGAAGAGCTATTAGAAAATATAGAAAAAACCAATGAAGTACATTTTAAAATAGATAACAAGAAAATAACAATACAATAAAAAAAGGAATAAAGCTAGAACCGTCCAAAGTAGTAGCTGAATTCCCTTTACTCGAAATTAATTAAATAATTGTTTAACTAATTGAAATGCTAATTTATGAAATTTAAATTGACTAAGCCTTTGGTTTATTATAACCCAAGGTGCCTAAAAATGATTATGAGAACCTTTTTGTTTTTTTATTGTGCGGTTGTATTTAGTTTTAATCCTCATAATGGATTTTCTCAAAATACCAATATTATAATTGATGTAAACAAAACTGTATCTGTTGAGCAAATTTTCAAATTGATCAAAGAACAGACTGAGTATCAATTTGTATACAGATATGACCTTATTAAGGATGCTCCTCGGGTTTTTCTTGAAAGAGGAGTTATCAAAGCTGGGATGTTATTAAAAAAAGGGCTTGCACCCATTTCATGTACATATGAATTTAATAACAATACCGTTATTGTTAAGCGAAAGGTAATTTCAAAAACAGTAGATGTACAAGATATTGTAATAAAGGGACTTGTTACAGATTCTAATAAAATGCCCTTGCCAGGTGTTGCTGTTGTTTATAAGGAAAAATTAGATATAGGTACTACAACAGATTTTGATGGGCAATACGAAATTTCTATACCCAAGAATAAAAAAAGTACCTTATTGTTTTCATCAATTGGATATATAACTCAGGAAATTGAAATTCAGAATCAAAGCCAGATAAATGTAGTCTTACAAGAAAATACTACTCAATTGGAACAAATAGTCTTAGTAGGGTATGGTAGTAAAAGCAGGTCAGAGGTTTCTACTTCGATATCCTCAGTTAAAGGAGAAAGTATCCAACAAAATAGTATTGGTAATACAAGTTTTGACAGGGCTTTGGGAGGATTATTACCAGGCGTAGTGATCAAACAAACTTCTGGGGCTCCTGGTAGTAATGTTGATATCAATATACGAGGAATTACTTCTCCTTTCTCTGATGGTGATAATAATCCTCTTTTTGTGATAGATGGAGTACCATTTCAAGTAAATCCAGCATTTACTTTTAGAGATGAAACTGAGTTTGTAGAGATAGAGAACCCTCTGCTTTCCATCAACCCCAATGATATCGAGAGTATTGATGTATTGAAGGATGCAGCAGCAACTGCTATTTATGGCTCTAGAGGAGCCAATGGGGTTATTCTTGTGAAGACAAAAAAGGGAAAAAAAAACGAGAAAATGGAAATAACATTTTCTACCTCTTCTGTGTTTGGTAAACCTGTGAGTACATTACATTATTTAGATACCAACGACTATAAAACATATATCGATCAAGTACTGGAACAATCCACTTTATTTGCAAATTTGAATGACTCATATAGTATTTTTGGAGTTGCAGGATATGATAATATGGGAGATTTATCAATAGATTTTGGCAGTTCCCCATTTGTGTTAGCTTATAATGGACTTAATGAAGATTGGTTTGATAAAGAAGATGTGAATTGGGCAGATGAGGTGTATAGAGGTATGTCATATACACAACAGCATAATTTATCATTACGAGGAGGAAACGAAAATACAAGTTATACATTTTCATTAGGTCATACTAATCAAGAAGGCTTACTTAAAAAAGAACGCTATAAACAGTATAATTTTAGATTAGGAATAGATAGTAAGCTTAATAAAATAGTATCTGTGGGAGCAACAGCTAATATTGGGTATTCAAAAAATGTGTCTGGTTATGTAGTAAGTAGTAGTGGAGATAATCTTAATTCTTTATTAAACGCAAGGCCCGATATTGCCCCATTAGATGCCAATGGTAGTTTTAATAGATTACCAATTAAATTATTTGGAACTTTTGAAGGAGAATCAGCTAATCCTTTGGCTGTAGTAACGGGAAATACTAATACCAGAAAGGGGCTGACATTATTAGGGAATATGTATGCAAGTTTAGAGCTTTTTAAAGGTTTTATACTACGATCAGATGTTAATCTATCAATGTTTTCTACGGATAGTGATATTTTTCAGCCAGCTTCTATAGTTTTAGATATTGTTCCTGCTTTTGGACCAAATGAATCTCGATTAACTATGGCTAATGCGGTAAATACAAATTTGATAACAAATATTACCACAAATTATTCAAAAAAACTCGAAAAGCATACACTAGATGCTTTAGCTGGTTTTGCTTGGGATAGAACAACTACTGATAGAAGCTTGTTTTATTTTGTTGGGTTTCCTGATGATGAGGTATTAACTAATATTACAAATGCAGATGATTTATTAGTAAAATCAGGATCTAAGATAGAAACAGGGTTAAATTCTATTTTTAGTCGGTTGTCTTATAACTATGCCAATAAATATTTTATGACAGTAAATTTTAGAAGTGATAAGTCAATTAAATTTGGTCCAAGTAATCAAAGGGCTTATTTCCCATCTATAGCAGCAAGTTGGGATATTTCTAAGGAGAATTTTTTGATTAATAGCACTATTGTAAATAACATGAGAGTACGATTTGGTATTGGTAGATCAGGATCAAATAATATCGGAGATTTTGAGTATTTGCAATTTTTTAACACACCATTTAGAGAAGGAGCATTTTATGCAGGTAATCCTGCGGTTGGTTTGACTGGGGTATTGCCAAATCAAAATATCAAATGGGCAATTACTGATGAAACAAATTTTGGATTAAATTTTGGGTTGTTTAATAACCGTTTGAGAGGTAGTGTAGATGTGTATAACAGAAAAACAAGAGGTGCGCTGATGAATTCTCCATATCCGTTAGAAAGTGGGGCTGGTTCTTTTCTGGCAAATGTAGCAGATTTAACCAATAAGGGTATTGAAATAGAATTTGGAGGCGATATTGTTAGAAATAAAGACCTTAGATGGTCGGCGAATATAAATTTGGCGCAAAATAAGAATACGCTAGATAAATTTAATGAAGAAGGATTGAATTCATTTTTGATAGATTTTTATGAAGTAGGCAAAGAAGTAAATTTGATAAAAGGTTGGGTAGTTGAAGATATTTTTCAGGATCAATCAGAAATAGATCAGCTCAATGCCAATGCTTCTGATGGTTTTTATCAAGAACCAGGTACAGCAATTGGAGATTATAAATATGTTGATCTTAATGGAGATGGAGAAATCACTATAGATGATAGAAAGGTATTAGGGAGTTCTCAGGTAAATTTCTTTGGAGGGTTTAATACTTCAATCAGGTACAAAAGGTTAGAGTTTTCATCATTTTTTAATTTCTCCCAAGGAGGTGAAGCTACATTGTTTTCTGATGCTGCTTCTTTAGGGATATTCGAACCTCATAATAATATACAAGAAAGATTTTTTGATCGTTGGACTCCTGATAATACTACTGCACAATATCCGAGAGCAATTATTCAAGATCCTAATGGTAATTCAAGGCGATCAGACAGATTGGTTTATGACACCTCGTTTTTGAGATTAAAAAGTATGCAATTCAAATATGATATATCTGGACAGGTTCTTAATAGTCTGGGCCTAACCAAAGCTTTTATTTATGTAACAGGTTCTAATATTTGGACATGGACTGATTTCCCTGGGATTGACCCTGAAGCAACAGGGCAAATTTCCAGTTTTGGATCTACAAATAGTAGGAATCCTTACCCATTGACAAAAACATGGTCACTAGGTTTTAGTGTTACATTCTAAATTCTAAAAAAAAAGTATTATGAAACAGAAAAACATAAAAATAGTAATATACATTTTTATAGTATTGTCAACTATTGGATGTAGTATAGATGATATTACACCACTTAATTTACTGACAGAAGAAAATGTAGTACAGGATGAGGCTTCAGCTGAAGCTTTGTTAAATAGAGTTTATAATTTACAGAGGAGTTTTGAATATTCTTGGGTATTATCGGGGATGACTTTATCTGGAACAGAACAAGACAGAATTAATGGATTTTTTAATGATGAAGGATTTGCTACTAATAATGTTTTGGATACTAATGGTACTATTCTAGGGGCTTATATTATCTTTTACAATATTATCAACCACGCAAATTTTTTAATAGATCAGCTGGAAGCAGGAAAAGCTCCTGATCTATCAGAAACTAGAAAGAAGGAAATGATTGCAGAAGCAAGGTTATTCAGAGCGTTAAGCCATTTTAATTTGTTACGACATTTTGGAAAATTCTATGATCTAAGCTCTGATTTAGGTATTGTAGTTAGCTCCAGTCCTATAAATGAAGCTGTATATCTAGAACGTAATACAGTACAGGAAACCTATAGGTCTATTGTAGAAGATTTACAATTTACGGTATTAAACGCTCCTTCTGGCCGGGAGCATTATTATGTCAATAGTACTTTTGCTCAAAGTCTATTGGCCAAAGTTTATTTGTACATGGGGAACTTTGATAATGCCGCGGCAACATCTTTAAATGTAATAAATAATACAGATACTTTTAGTCTAGAACCAGTGTATGAGGATATTTTTTCAAAACGTTGGAAATCTTCAGAAGTCTTATTTGCACCTTTTGTAGATGGTAGTACTGAAAAAGGGCCTCCTATATTTTTTGGAATTAATGTAATGTCTCCTTCATCATTGTTTAGGGTTTTGGCAGACGATCAGGATGGAGTTTCTAATGATGGAGATATAGCAACCAATAGCTCTGGATATGATCCCAGATTTATGTTTGCTTATAATGTAAATACATTAGAAACAACAGGAAATGGGAAATATCCATTTGTTGACTTTTCCTTGAACGATGATCAAGGTAATACATTTTATTATATGAGAATGGCAGAAGTATATTTAATATATGCAGAAGCAGAAGCAAGAAGAAGTGGAGGTGTCTTATCAGACGCTTTACAAAGACTAAATCAAATAAGAAACAGAGCAGGAGTAGCTCCAAAAAAATTGGTAAATCAGATAAACTTGTTAGAAGATATACGAAACGAAAAAATGTTGGAGCTTTTTACCGAAAGTGCAGAAACATGGTTTGATTTAGTAAGATATGATAGGCTAGGAGAGTTGAATATAGTAGATTTTAAGCCATCGATAGCTACAGAAAATAAACTAATCCTACCCATTCCAAGAAATGCTTTGTCAGGAAATAATCTATTAGTTCCGAATCCATAAAAAAAAAGGAGGTTATCTATATGTCAAATAGCAATTGTTTTATGTATAGTAATCACACCAATAAATATTCAAGAAACATATAAAAATGATTATAATGAAATTATTAAAGAGAGGCATCTTAGGTAGTATACTATTTATGGTTTTAATCGCATGTCAAAATAAACCTAAGAAATTTGTTATTAAAGGATGGGTTGAAGGAGAAGTCAAAATTGATAGTGTCTTATTAAGAACTGAGATAGACTACGATACGAAAATAGCATCGATCAAAGTACAAGGAAACACTTTTGTAATAGAAGGAGAATTAGAGAGAGAGTGCATAGCTATAGTTTTGGTAAAGGGAAAAGAACAAAAATTTCAACTACGAGAAAAAATGATTTTGGAAAATGACACCTATGATTTTATTGTTAAGAATGATGAATTAAAAATTAGAGGAGGGGATTTGAATACTGCAATATATGGGTATAAGGAATTATCAGAATATGATGAGTTAATAAAAAATAAGGATAAGGTTTTGGATAGTGTTTTTAAAGACTATGAATCGTTTAAGATGGATAAAAAGGCTGTTACTAATGCAAGAAAAGCGAGTGATGAAGCACTAGATAAAGTTTGGGGATTTACAACTAACTATTTAGAAAATGTGATAAAGGGAAATACAACAACATTAGAGAAGTTATACGCCTTGTCTATACTAGTGGGTTCTGAGGAGTTTGGTTTTGAGAAAAGCCTTTCAATATTGGATGAATATGAGAAAAAATTGGGGAATCATCCACAAATTTCTTTTCTACAAGAAGAAATGAACAAGGTTTTAGAGGTTGAAAAAATACAAAAAAAACTATCAATCGGGGCAGTTTATATAGATGTAGAAGCAGATAAAGAAGATGGGACTCAACTAAAATTATCAGAAATAATTACTAAAAATAAATATACATTATTAGATTTCTGGGCAAGTTGGTGCGGTCCTTGTAGAGGAGAATTTCCTCATTTAAAGAAAGCATATAAAAAATATCATGATCAAGGGTTTGAAATATATGCTTTGTCACTGGATGAAAAGAGAGAAGATTGGATAAAAGCTATGCAAGAAGAGAACGTGCCTTGGATAGATGTGGTAGATCATGAAGCTTATAATGGAAAAGCCGGAACAGATTATGCCATAAGAGGGATACCAATGAATTATTTAATAGATTCTGAGGGTAAAATAGTGGGTAAAAGACTTAGAGAGTGGGCTTTGGATGAAAAATTGGAGGAATTATTTGGAGAGTAAATAAGATTGTCTACGGAGCAAATATAATAGTTGTTTTTTGTTAATTAGTTTGCTGTCAGGGTGTTAAGGGGGTATTTAAATTGAATAGTGAAGTGGTTTATGCTTTTTTTAACGTATCTATTATAAGGGTATTACCTTTTTTAGACGTATTAATAAGTATACATATAAAGTTTAAAAAAGATGAGATACCTAAATAATAAGTTACAAGATTTTTATTTGTTGAAGAGCCTTGATTTTGTATGACTTTTTATTAGAGTTTATCCTAAATAAGAAATAATTACCTATAAAACCTTTATACATCTTTGTTTTCATTGTCTGATATAGATTAGTTACCTAAAAAAGATTATAAAGTTTTAGTCTGAGGGTTACCTTAGTCAGTGACCCTCTTTAAAAAAAAAATAAAAATGAAAAAACCAAAAATATTAATGAAAATCAACTCTACTGTAGTAATAATGTTACTTTTTGCCTTTTGCATACAAGTAAACAGTCAATCCATAAACCTAAAGCAGGCATTACCCATTGATCAAAGCATACGAAAAGGAGTGTTGCTTAACGGAATGACCTATTATATTAAAAGTACTGATGTAGTAAAAGATGCAGCCAGTTATTATATCATCCAAAATGTAGGATCTATTTTAGAAAATGATGACCAGCAAGGACTGGCACATTTTTTAGAGCATATGGCATTTAATGGAACCAAAAATTTTAAAGGAAAGGGGATTCTCAACACCCTACAAAAACACGGAGCAGTTTTCGGAAAAGATATTAATGCGTATACTTCTTTTGATGAAACCGTATATAACCTAGATAACATTCCAGTTAAAGATGGTTTGGTAGACACCTGTTTATTGATATTACATGACTGGTCTAATTATTTATCACTTACAGAAGAAGAAATAGATGCAGAGCGAGGGGTAATCAAAGAAGAGTGGAGAACTCGACAAAGCGGACAAATGCGTTTGCTTGAAGCTTCATTGCCTACCATGTTTAATCATTCTAAATATGCAAAACGCATGCCTATAGGTTTGATGGATATTGTAGAGAATTTTGAATATAAGGCTCTTCGTGATTTTTATCATGATTGGTACAGGACAGATTTACAAGCAATAGCAATAGTTGGAGATATTAATGTAGAGGAGATAGAGAAAAAAATAAAAGCAAGGTTTTCTAGCATACCAGCAGTCAAAAAACCTAGAGAACGTTTTGTAGTTACTATTCCTGATAATAAAGAACTGTTGTATAATCTGGGAATGGATCCAGAGGTATCTACAGCTTCAATTGGATTTGGAATTCGACATAAAAAACCATCAGATGCTAATACTGTAGGAGGTCTAAAAAGAGCATTGCTAGAAAATATGGCAATGACCATGTTGTCTTCCAGAATCAGAGAAAAAGCCCAAAAACCAGAAGCTACATTTTTAAGAGCAGGAATTGGATACGGAGGCTCTTCTAGGACCAATAATACGTTGAATGTGCGTATTGCACCCAAACCAGAAAAACAACAAGCAGCTTTTGCAGAGGTGCTTACAGAGATAGTAAGAGCCGTAAAACATGGATATACACAATCAGAAATTGATAGAACCATAGCTCAGTTTGTGAATAGCTATGAAACGCAAATTGCAGCAAAGAATGACCAGCCACATGGTAGTATCATCAATGTGATACAGAATAACTATCTAGAGCAGGTAGAGATGACTGATATAGAAAAAGAATATGCTTTAGCAAAACAGATTTTTGCAATGATTACTCCACAAGAATTACATCAAACGATACAAAGCTTATATACACCTACCAATAGGATGTTGAATGTTACTGGGGTAAAAGGGAAAAATAACGTAACTAAAACAGAAGCATTACAGATTATAAAAGAAGTAGAGAACTCATCAGATATCAAACCATATACAGAAGCTTTTGATGGGAAAACCTTGATTTCGGGAGTATCTATCAAAGAAGGGAAAGTAGAGGAGGTTAAAAAAAATAAGGAATTAGGTTCCTCCACATTTATACTAAGTAACGGAGTAAAAGTACACTATAAGTTTACTGATAAAGAAAAAAATAGTGTAGCATTACAAGCAATTAGTTATGGAGGTAAATCCTTGATCAAGGATAGCGACTTACCATCAGCAGAACTATTAGGAGATTTGATATCAATGTCTGGTGTGGGAGAGTATTCCGCAACAGAATTACAAAAAGTTCTGGCAGGAAAAACCGTAAGATTTGGCCCAGGACTGGGTAAAATTACAGAAAGTTTAGGTGGATCATCTACCACAAAAGATGTAGAGACAATGTTACAATTGGCATATTTGTATTTTGTAAAACCTCGTTTTGATAAGGAGGCATATCAGGTATTGCAAGGGTCAATTGATAATTTCTTGTTACAAAAAAGCAAAAATATAAAATCTCAAATGAGTGATAGCCTTACTGTAACACTATACGGAGAAGATCACCCCAGATTAAAAATATTTACCAAAGAATATGCAAGTAAGGTTTCATTTGATAAAATAAAAGAAATCTACACCAGTAGATTCAATAATGCAGCAGATTTTGAATTTTACATGGTGGGAGATATAAAACCCGAAACATTACAACCATTGCTAGCTAAGTATATAGCAAGTTTACCTGTAAAAAACACAAAAGAAAAGTTTAAAGATAATAATCTACAATGGGCCAATAAGAAGATTGATAAGGATATATATATAGACATGGAAGATCCTAAAACCAATGTAAATATATCCCTAAAAACACCTTTGGAGTATACCATCAAAAACAGATTGCTTACAAGTGCGTTGAGTGATGTCTTACAATTACGTCTTACAGAAACATTAAGAGAAGAAGAAGGAGGAGTATATAGCCCAAGTGCAAGAGGTAGTATGCAAAAAGAACCTAAATCTCAAAGCAGTATCTCTGTTTCTTTTGATTGCAACCCCGATTTAGCCGAAAAACTAATTACTATTGTACATGCAGAACTCAATAAAATAGCAGAAGGAAAGATCAATCAGGAAGATCTAGATAAAACTCTTACAAATTTTCTTAAAGAACGTGAGCAGGAAAAAAGCTATAACAGTTATGATATGCAATCATTGTTATCATTCTATAGAGATGGATATAACAGAAATGACCCTAAAAATTTTGAAAACATAGTAACTACCATATCCCAAAAAGATATTCAGGAGTTTACAAAAGAGATGCTTAAAAAAGCAGATACATATGAGGTAGTTTTTAAGCCAAAGCAATCATAATTTACATTACAAAATAATGCCTGTTTAAATAAGAAACCAAGGTGGTTGAAATGACCAAAGGGAGACGGTGTTTTTAATCTCCAGAGGTTTCTGTAAAAGAATAATAAATATATGAAGAGAATTGTAATGATAGTAGCGTTGTTTTGTTTTTTCATAAGCAATGCACAAATACACGATCCAGTAAGGTGGTCTACATCCGTAGAAAAAGTTTCAGATAACCTGTATGATTTGGTGGTCAAAGCAACTATAGAAGATAATTGGCATTTATACGCTCAGCAAGTACCAAAAAATGGGCCTATACCTACTATTTTTACATTTGAGGAGGCAAAAAAGTTGTATAAGCTTGTCGAAGATACAAAAGAAGGAACAGGAACAACTATAGACGATCCTGTGTTTGGTATGAAGATCAAATATTTTGGGCATAAAGCAATATTCAAACAACGTGTTAAATTGCTAAAACCATCAGGAGTGATTACAGCAATAGTTGAGTTTATGGTATGCAATGACACACAATGTTTGCCTCCCACAGAAGTTGATTTAAGTTTTACGATTTCTAATCAGGTATCGGGGGCAGTGGTGCCTGCCGAAAAAAAAAAAGAAAAATTAAAAAAGAAAAACAATCAACTTGTTGATAAAGATCAGGTAACTGATAAGAGTGGAAAAAAGTCTTCTGCACAGTTAGATAAAGGAAATACCAAGAATACCACCAAACATAAATCAGATAATAGCTTTTTAGGAATATTTTTTATAGCCTTCTTATCTGGTTTTGCAGCACTACTGACCCCCTGTGTATTCCCCATGATACCCATGACAGTCAGTTTTTTTACCAAGCAAAGTAAAAATAAAACTCAAGGAATTAAAAATGCCATACTCTATGGAGTTTCAATTGTTGTGATCTATGTATTATTAGGATCAGCAGTAACAGGAATTTTTGGAGCAGACGCATTAAATGCATTAGCAACCAATGTGTGGTTCAATATTATATTCTTTTTACTACTAGTTGTTTTTGCAGTTTCTTTTTTAGGGGCTTTTGAGATTATGTTACCCAATTCATGGGCAAACAAAGTAGATTCACAAGCCAATAAAGGAGGAATTATAGGCATCTTTTTTATGGCCTTGGCATTAGCTATTGTCTCTTTTTCATGCACAGGGCCAATTGTAGGTACATTATTGGTAGAAGCAGCTTCAAAAGGAGGATTGGCACCAATCATAGGAATGTTAGGTTTTTCTTTGGCAATCGCTTTACCATTTGCATTATTTGCTGCTTTTCCTGGATGGTTAAACTCACTTCCAAAATCAGGAGGCTGGTTAAACACTGTAAAAGTAGTATTAGGATTTCTTGAATTAGCACTCGCATTCAAATTTTTATCACAAGCAGATCTGGTATTACAATTACACTGGTTAGAACGAGAAGTGTTTTTAGCCATTTGGATTGCAGTTTTTGCCACACTTACCCTATATCTTTTCGGAAAAATACAATTACCACATGACTCACCCCTTACTCATATCTCTGTAGGTCGGTTGAGTTTAGGGCTTCTTGCACTCACATTTACTATATATATGATACCAGGGTTATGGGGAGCCCCATTAAATTTAATTAGTGCATTTCCACCACCACAACATTATAGTGAATCCCCTTATGGAGTTGGGTACACAAAAGTAGGAGAAGGGGCAATTTCTGTTCATAAAGAAATACCAGAAGGAGCACACCTGATGGAGCCTCATGATATCCTAGCTTTTAACGATTATGACAAAGGAGTAGCCTATGCCAGAAAAATAGGCAAACCCATAATGATAGACTTTACAGGGTGGGCTTGTGTAAACTGCCGTAAGATGGAACAGAATGTATGGCCTAAACCTGAAGTGCTGGATATTTTAAAAAACAAAGTAGTACTAATCTCTTTATATGTAGACGACAAAAGACCTCTGCCAAAAGATCAAATAATAGCCTCCAAATTAAGACCAGGAAAAAAAATAAAATACATAGGTCAAAAATGGAGCGAATTACAAACTATAAAATACAAAGCAAACTCTCAACCCTATTATGTGTTAATGGATCATGACGAAAATAACCTTATTGACCCTGTAGCATATACCCCAGATGTAGAGGAATACCTGAATTGGTTGAATAGTGGGGTTTCTAATTTTGATAAATAAAAATATAACAATGAAAAAACTTGTAATAGCACTGATTGCAATAGCAGTTACAGCATCATGTACAAAAGAGGTCACCAAAGATTATGTCACATTATCAGGAAAAATAACGGATAAAAACTCAGACTCTCTCATGATAGTCACTAGAGGGTTTAAAAAAGTAATCAAAGTAAATGAAGACGGAAGCTTTAAGGATACACTAAAAGTAGCGGCAGGAAAACATACGTTTTTTGATGGAAAAGAGCAGACCACTATGTATCTGAAAAATGGATACGATGTACAGATTACATTAGATACCAAGCAATTTGATGAAACTATAATCTATAATGGTATAGGAGCTGATGCTAGCAATTATTTGGCTAAAAGAGCGTTGATGGAAGAAGAAAGTTTAAGAGATTCTGCACTATTTGATCTCGATACATCTGGTTTTGATAAAAAAGTAGATGAGGTTACTAATAATTTTAGGCAATTATTACAAGCCACAAAGGATTTGGATTCTACATTTATTGCCAATGAGGAAAAAGATTTTGAAGTAATGAAAAAAGAACTGGTAGGTAGTTTTAAGCAAAAACAGTTTTTAAATAACTTAAAAGGACAGCATTCGCCACAGTTTGTAGATTACGAAAATTATAATGGAGGCACTACTTCACTTGATGATTTAAAAGGAAAGTATGTATATATAGACTTATGGGCGACTTGGTGTGGGCCATGTAAAGCCGAGATACCTTATCTCAAAGAAGTAGAAATGGCCTATCATGATAAAAACATAGAATTTGTAAGTATTTCTCTCGATCAAGAAAAAGATAACCAGAAATGGAGAGATATGATAGAAGAGAAAGAATTAACAGGAGTACAATTGATTGCCGATAAAGACTTCAAATCCCAATTTATAGAAAAATATAAAGTAATGGGAATTCCAAGATTCATATTACTAGACCCAGAAGGTAAAATCATATCAGCATCAGCACCAAGGCCGTCAGATGCAAAATTAAACGAACTTTTTAGCAAACTAAACATTTAAACATAGTTGATTTTTGTTAGTTGAGTGAGAATCGCTTTGATCTGACTAATCAAAGTGGTTCTTTCTTCTCAATAGAGGAAATGCAGAATGAATACCCCTTGATATATAGTGCTTTATAAAGTGTTCATGTCTTGGGTTAGGCATGCTATTTCCAAAAAGTAATACCACACATACTTAGATATTCAATAAAACAAATCGAACCATAAAAACAAAAACATGGCTAAAAACATAGATGCTGTAGTAGGAAACACTCCTCTGGCAGAAATTCACTTTACATACAAGCAAGTACCACGAGTTATATATGCCAAATTAGAGAATTTTAATATGACTGGTAGTATTAAGGATAGAATGGCATATCATATTATCAAAAAATCATATGCTACAGGAGAATTAAAAAAAGGAGATGAGATAGTAGAAGCCACAAGTGGTAATACAGGTATTGCTTTTGCGGCAATAGGAAAAGCATTAGGTCATCCAGTAAAAATATTTATGCCAGATTGGATGAGTAAGGAACGAATCGATATCATCAAGAATTTTGGTGCTACCATACGATTAGTCAATAGTGAAGAAGGAGGTTTTTTGGGGAGTATAGCCATGACGCAAGAGTATGCAAAAAAAACACCCAACGTATTTTTGCCTTGTCAATTTGATAATACCTGTAATAGTGAAGCACATTACAAATCAACAGGCCCCGAAATTTATGAGCAACTAGAACAGATAAATAAAAGAATAGACGCTTTTGTTGCAGGAGTAGGTACAGGAGGTACCGTTATGGGAGTAGGCAAGTACCTTAGAGAAAAAGACGCAAAGATTGTGATACACCCTTTAGAACCCTCTAATTCCCCGACCTTGACAACAGGTCACAAAGTGGGTTCTCATAGAATTCAAGGCATCTCAGATGAATTTATACCTTCAATAGTCAAGCTCAAAGAATTAGACAGCATCATACAAGTTGATGATGGTGATGCTATTATTATGGCTCAAAAATTAGCAAAAGAAATAGGGTTAGGAGTAGGGATATCCTCTGGAGCAAACTTTTTGGGGGCAGTAGTAGCACAGAGTAATTTATCAAGCAAAGCGGTGGTAGCGACCGTTTTTAGTGATAGTAATAAAAAATATTTAAGCACAGATATATGTAAAGAAGAGCCTATTAAATCAAACTTTATTTCATCAGATATAGAGTTAAAAGAATTTAAGATTATACCTCCTTTAGAAAAACATAAAAAGAGCGATATAAATCTGTAAATATTAATGAGAAAGATATCAGGAATTGTTTTTTCCTTTAAACAATAATAAATAGTTTTGTTTATAATCTTTTTCATAAGAACTTATGGCTATACAAACACAAAAAATCCCTGTAACTATAATTACAGGATTTCTAGGCTCAGGAAAAACTACTTTGATACATCAAATTGCTAAAAATGCCAATGGCAGACGATTAGCAATCATTGTCAATGAGTTTGGAGAATTAGGAATGGATGGAGAAATCCTAAAAGGGAATGACTGCGGTTGCGATGAAGAAAATATATTAGAATTGAGTAACGGTTGCCTTTGTTGTACAGTACAAGAAGAATTTTTGCCAACCATGTTACAATTGATGGAGCGCAAACAAGATATTGATCACATTATTATAGAAACCTCAGGATTGGCATTGCCAAAACCATTGCTAAAAGCCTTTAATTGGCCTGATCTCAAACCACAAATTACAGTAGATGCAGTTATTACTGTAGTAGATTCTGTAGGGCAGGCAACAGGAGAAATTTGTGATCGAGATAAAGTACAATCGCAAAGATTAGACGATGAGAACCTAGATCATGAATCCTCTATAGAAGAACTGTTTGAAGATCAGTTGTCTTGTGCAGATTTGATTGTAATGACCAAATCAGACCTTATTAATAATGAGGAGTATATAGAAGTACGAGACATTATTCAAAAACGAGTGGGGTCAAAAATTAAATTGATTTCTGCAGTAAAAGGAGATATACCTGTAGACGTATTATTGGGTATAGACGCAAAAGCAGAAGATCATGTAGATAGCAAACACTCTCATCATGAAGCGCATCACCATCACCATGATCATGATCACGACCATGAACATCATCATCATGACCACGAACATGATGAAACCATTAACTCTATTGTTATAGAAATCAAAGCCCCACACACTCCAACAGTTTTGGTAAATACCCTAAAAGAGCTAGTAGCAGAATACCCAATATATAGAATAAAAGGAATCATACATGTACCAGGTAAACCAATGCGTATGATTGTACAAGGAGTAGCAAGCAGGTTCGAAAACTATTTTGATAGAAAATGGGCAGAAGGAGAAACCAAAGCCACGCAACTGGTGATTATTGGTGAAAAACTTGAAGAGCAGAAAATAGTACAGGCCATAGAAGAAAAACTAATGGCAGGAGCCCAGGTATAACTGTATTACTTGATAGAGATCAATATACTAATTAAAAAAACCGTACGCTGTGAAAATATATACACGCAAAGGAGATACAGGTAAAACAGGAGTTTTTGGAGGCAAAAGAGAATACAAAGACTCAGCCCGTATAGAATGTAATGGAGCCTTGGATGAAGCAAACTCTACCATAGGATTATTACGATCCAAATTAGATAATGACCATGAATGGCAACAGAATTTGCATAAAATCCAGAAAGATCTGATGGATATGATGTCACATTTGGCAAGACCATCAGACTCTAAAAAAGAAAACCCAAATCCTAGACCTGTAGATGGAGCCGATTTTTGTGAGCAATGGATGGATGATATGGAAGCAAATATAAGCTCCCCTTCAGACTATTTCTTATTACCAGGCGGAAACGAAATCTCTGCATTATGTCATGTATGCAGAACTCAAATCAGAAGAGGAGAACGCAGATTAGTAACACTCATGCATGAAGACCCCGAATCTGTAGAAGACTATGTAATCGCCTATGTAAACCGATTGTCTGATTTGTTTTTTACAATGGCCAGAGCAGAAATGGACAAAGCAGGAGTTGCAGAAGAAAAATGGCAGCTATTTTTATATAAGAGAAAAAAGAAAAAAACATCATAGATTTGCATACAATTCATGGGATAGCTATGGGGCCTGGTGATCCCGAATTGCTAACGCTCAAAGCCCTGAGAATATTAAAAGAAGCAGATCTTATTTTTTATCCAGGGTCTATTACCAAAGGGCAAAAAAAAAGTTTTGTATATCCTATATTACAATATCACGGGTTAGAAGACAAAGAGCTAATAGGCTTTTTTCTAAAAATGTCTAATAATAGAGAAGAAGCCACAGAAACATATGCCGCGACAGTAAAAAAAATTGAAGCAGCATATCACTCAGGAAAAAGAATAGCTATTGTATGTGAAGGAGATATCAGTTTGTATGCCTCTTTCTCTTACCTGTTAGCACAATTACAAGAATCAAAACTGCCAATATCTTTGGTTCCTGGTATAAATTCTTTTTCAATGGGAGCGGCACAACATCAAGTACCATTAAGTTTGCTTAATGATAAAATAGCAATAGTACCAAGAGTAAAAAATATAGAAGAAATTACTCAGTATTTTAGTGATTTTGATACCATTGTACTGATGAAGATCAGATCGGGGTGGAGTAATTTTTATCCAGAACTATTACAAAAGAACTGGAACTATTATTATTGTGAACGATTAGGTACACAAGAAGAATATATCACAACCGATATCACCACATTAGAACATAGAGAAATTCCTTATTTCTCATTAATGATAATTAAGAAATAATACGATAACAATAATCGTTAAACACAAAGATCAGATGATCAAAGTTGTAGGGTTAGGCCCCGGACATTCAGACTATATAATCCCAATGGCAACACAAGCCATATCACAAGCCACAGTAATTATTGGCTATCATTATTACTTTCAGTTTATACAACATCTCATACAACCTGATGCATTATGCATCGGTAAAGAACTGAGCGAAGAAGAAAAAAGAGCAGATATCGCCATACAACACGCCCTAGAAGGAGAAGATGTAGTGGTGATCGGTTCTGGTGATGCAAGTATATATGCAATGGCATCTATTGTATATCAAAAAGTAGCAGAGCAACAAGTAGATGTCCCAGTAGAAACAGTACCAGGGATATCGGCATTTATCACCGCAGGAAGCAAGCTAGGAGCTATTTTAGGACATGATTTCTGTTGCATCTCATTATCAGATTTGATGACCCCATGGACCACCATACAAAAACGAATCCATGCGGCCGCTATGGGAGATTTTGTAACAGGGCTATACAATCCCAGAAGTAAAAAACGTTATTGGCAATTACAAACCTTAAAGGAGATATACCTGCAATATCGTTCTGCGGCAACACCCGTAGCCATATGCAAGCAATTAGGACGCGTAGAAGAAGAAATTAAAATCACTACCCTAGGAGACTTTGATATAAATGAGGTAGATATGTTTTGTGTCGTATTGATAGGAAACAGTCAAACATTTAGGCATAAAGACAATCTAGTAACCCCAAGAGGATATCTAAACAGAAAACCAGAAACAGGAGAAGAGATACAGCAAGCCAGCTTTAGAGAGATACTCAATAATATACCCTCAAACTCACTAGCCAGTGATGCTTTATGGGCAGCCATACGATGTATTCATACCTCAGGAGACTTTGAGTATATCAACTATTTGCAAACCTCAGAAAAAGCCATAGCAAATTGGCATGAATATCTCAAGAACGGAGGAACTATTGTAACAGATGTAACCATGGTACAAGCAGGAATCACCAAAGCATATACTACCAAATATAAAAATCAGGTAATCTGTATGCTCAATGATAAAGAAGCCCTAGAAGTAGCCGCAAAAGAAGGGTTGACACGCTCACAAGCAGGGATAAAGGTAGCCGTAAAAAAATATCCAGATGCCCTATTTGTAATCGGTAATGCACCCACCGCATTAATCGAGATAGTAGACCAGATACAAGAAGGAACACTATCACCCGCAGGAGTCATTGGCGCACCAGTAGGGTTTATCAATGTAATAGAATCCAAAGAAAGACTCAAGACGATACAACACCTGCCATACGCATTGATTACTGAGAAACGAGGAGGAAGCAATTTTGCGGCCGCCATAGTCAATGCCGCATTTACACTCGACGAAGCAAAAATATAAGAAAATATGAAGGAGCCACAACGTATTTTTACCAATGAAGAACAACAACTACTAGAAGAAATACTAATGCATCGCAGAGATGTACGAGGAAATCACTTTCTCGATACACCCATATCTCAGGAAGCCATAGATAAAATTATTGATGCAGGATTAACCGCTCCTTCCGTTGGGTTCTCACAACCATGGGAATTTGTATTGATCAAAGATCAAGAAACAAAGCAAGCCATAAAAGAAACCTTTTCTGAGGAAACAGCCCGTGCCGCCATGCAATTTGCAGATGAGAAACAACGAGAATATATCAAGCTCAAACTAGAAGGTATTTTAGAATCCCCTCTCAATATGGCAGTATTTTATAAGCCCAAAGGAGAACCCGTACTAGGACAAACCAGTATGCCTAACATGGGGAAATACAGTGTCGTCTGTGCCATTCAAAATATGTGGCTTATGGCAAGGTCATTAAATATAGGAATGGGGTGGGTAAGCATCCTTGATCCAGAAAAAGTAAAACAAATACTAGGAGCTCCCCAAGAAAATCAATTAATAGGATATCTCTGTTTTGGATATACCGATATGTTCTATAACCAACCAGAATTAGAACTAAAAAAATGGGACAGAAGAAAGCTTACAAAAGAAGTAGTGATTCATGAGAAATATACATGATGATTAGTATCTGCTATTGTTATACATAGTCAAAACCTCACTACTCACCACCTCATTTTTTATCCTCCCAGCACAGGCTGGGAAACAAGGCGTACTCATTGCGTCGTGATAGGTTCCTGTCTACACTCACTATTCTTCAGAATAACAAATGAACTGAAATATAAAATGATAAAGTGAAAAAATATCGAACACCTAATACTGAACGCCCAACACCAAAGTTTTCGAATAACCATCAACAGTAACGGCTGTTTTATTTTTCTTCATTTCTAGAAACCACTCCACTATAGAAATGTTGGTATAGACCAAGAATTAAAGTGAAAAGAAGTTCGAGTTTTGTAGTAATACAATTTACGGATAAATTTTTCGTATATTTAAAGAATGGGTAAGCATATATTATTAGAAGTAAAAGAATCCTCAAGTCATTTACGGAATTTAATCAGAAAAGAGACTAATCCTAAAAATGTATTACGACTACAATCTTTGTTACATATTAGAGAATCAAGCTTTTCTACACAATCAGCCTTGGCAGAACATTTAGGATATCACGTTCGTAGTATGGAACTTTGGCTCAAGTTATATAAAGAAGGAGGTTTATTCGCCATGCTTTTGAATTCAAAAGAAAAACAGCAGCGCAAGCGAATCATTACTCCAGCTGTACACGATGGATTATCAAAACGACTTAATAATCCAGAGCAAGGTTTCCATAGTTACGTACAAGCGG